>JAKPBL010000342.1 GCA_029778965.1 Bacteroidota bacterium | reverse complement strand
CATTGGAGAGGGTGGCCGTGCTGCTGTCGGTTGATTGGATAGTGCCGGAAAAGGTGCCGACTACCTCATTCTCATTGACCGTGCTAAGCGTGATGCTGAAATTGCCCGCGCTGCCGTCGGATTGATAAACCGGGTTCGCATCTTCGGTATAGATGAAAGAAACCGAAGGCGCCTGGTAGGTGCCCGGCGCCAGGTCGGTAGCGACCACCTGCAATGCGATCCGCCCCTTACCCGCGGCATCCACCCCGCTCACCGTCAGCATGGCCGCACCGCCGACCGAATCAATCCTGATAACATCCACCGAACCGGAATAGGCTTGGGTACCCACCTCGAAACGCCAGGGATGTTCGGGCGTTTCGGGCTCTGGTTTCAGTTCAATGCTTTTTTCCTTGAAACAGCCCGTCAGCAGCATACTGCCTGCCAGCAATGCAATAAAAACTCGCATGCGTAACAGGTACAAATCAGGTGCCAACTGCTTTTTCGCCGGCGTCTTCGGGGTGATGCATAAACCTTTTCTGGAAGATTAACAGGGTTATAACGCCCACGGAAATAGCGGCGTCTGCCAGGTTGAATATCGGGCTGAAAAATTCAAAATCATCGCCCCCAACAAACGGGAACCACGAGGGATAGGTGGAACGGATCAGCGGAAAATAGAACATATCGACCACCTTGCCGTGTAAAAAGCCCGCATATCCTTTGGGGGGAAAGAGCGTGGCTACCGACTTATAGGTACTTTCATCGAAGATCAGTCCATAGAACATGCTGTCGATCAGGTTGCCGAGGGCGCCGGCAAAGATCAGCGCTACACAAAGAATAAACCCGGGGTGCTGCTTCTTGCGAAGAATTTCCCTGATATACCACACCCCGAAAATCACGGCGATCATTCTGAAAAGCGTGAGCGCCATCTTGCCGATGCCCCCGCCGAATTTGAGGCCCCAGGCCATGCCCTCGTTTTCTACAAAATAGATCTGGCACCATTCGGCCTTTTCACCGAATGGCCTGATGCCCCGGTCGTACGGGGTAAGGGGCTGGTGGCTGGCATCCCAATGGTAGCTCAGGGGCATATGTGTTTTTACCCATATCTTGATCACCTGGTCCACGGTCAGGAGAAGGAGGATCAACAAAATGACATTTCGCGCTTTTCCCATATCGTCAATAAAGGGGCAAAGATAACCGATGCAAAGACACTAGTCCTGGTAATATATCCTTTTAACACGCTGCGAAATGCCCGTCAGCAGCTCGTAGGCAATGGTGCCTGCCGCGGCGGCCACCTGCTCAACAGGCAATCCTTCGCCGAAAACAACCACCGGGCTGCTTTCATCCACACCTTCGATACCGGTTATATCGATCATCGTCATGTCCATACACACCGAGCCGATCACGGGTGCGGGGCGGCCCTTTACCAGCATCTGGCCGCGACCGTTCCCAAGGCTTCGTGGGTAGCCGTCGGCATAACCGATGCGAACCGTAGCGATGAGAGAAGGCCTTGTTACCACGCCTTTTCGGTTATAGCCCACCGTTTCACCGGGTTGCAGCCGCTTGACCTGGGCGATGGTTGTTTTCAGGGTCGATACCGGTTTCAGGAACAGCTCGCCCGCATGCGCCGATGCCACTCCATAGAGCCCGATGCCCAGCCTCACCATATCGAACTGCCAGCCGGGCCGCCGCGCAATGGCAGCCGTATTCTCAATATGCCGCAAGAAGGGATACGGCAGCACGGCGGCAATCGCATCTGCATACCGGCTGAAAAGCGCTACCTGCCCGTCGGTAAACGCATCGAGGGCGGGGTCTTCGCTGGCGGCGAGGTGACTGAACACCGACTGCACCTTAAATGCCGATGCGGGCAGCAGGGCCAGCAGTTCATGCAATTCGTCGCCCGAAAAGCCCAGGCGGTTCATCCCGGTTTCCAGCTCAATGTGCACCGGCACCTGCGCCAGGCCCTCCTGCCGCACGAACCGGTCGAACTGCCGGTACAGGGAAAGCGAATAGATCACCGGTTCAAGGTTGTATTCTATGAGAACGGAAAAATCTGCAGGCGCGGCATTCATCACCAGTATGGGCAGGTGAATGCCACCTCGTCGCAACGCAAGTCCTTCGTCGGTATAAGCCACCGCCAGGTAATCCACCCCGTGGTATTGTAAGAGGTTGGCAATTTCGAAGCTGCCGGTACCATAAGAAAACGCTTTTACCATGGCCATCAGTCGCGTGCCGGGCTTCAACAGTTGCTGGTATTGGCGCAGGTTGTGCAACAGCGCATTGAGGTCAACCTCCAGCACCGTTTGGTGCTCCTGCTTTTCCAGCAGCGATGAAATAGCCTCGAAGCCGAAAGACCTGGCACCTTTGACAAGAATGGCTTCATCGTGAAAAAGAAGCTCGTCGAAACGATTCACGCAATTTTCAGTTGATAGAAAATGCTGGTACTCGAGTCCTTTCTCCTTAAAGACCGGTTCATAGGCACCAATGACCGGGCCGATGGCGATCAGCCGGTTCACCTTGTAGTGCTGTAATAAAGCCGCCACCTGACCGTATAGCTGGCCGGAATCGAGGCCCGACTGCGGGATGTCGGACAATATAACGGTCTTGCGTAAGTGCTGTTGCTGGCGTTGCAAAAAATCAAGGGCAATATCCAGCGAGCTGAGATCGGCCGAATAGCTGTCGTTGATCAGCGAGCAGCTACTGATCCCTTCTTTCAGCTCGAGGCGCATGGCCACGGGGCGAAGCTGCCTGATCCTGTCGTTTAACGAGTGGATATCAATTCCCAGCAACAGCAGGCAGGCACAGCAATGCAGCAGGTTCTCGACAGAAGCGTCGTCTGTGAAAGGAGGCTGTAACCGGATCGACTGATCCTCGTAGCGAATAACGAGGTCGTCGCTAACCCGCATGGTACAATCTTCATCGCGGCCCCAGGTAAAGAGACCAATACCCCCGGCCGCCTTTACCTGCGCCCATTCGTCGACGATGGGATTACCCTGCCTGAAAATGACAATGCCGGCATGGCGAAACAGTTTCCATTTTTCCTCCAGCTTCTGTTCCATGGAAAGAAACCCTTCGCTGTGTGCGGCGCCCAGGTTGGTGAATATGCCTATCGTTGGCTCGATGACAGCTGCCAGGCGATCCATCTCGCCCGGCTCGGAAATACCCGCTTCGAAAATGGCGAGGTTATCAGCATTGCTCATCTGCCACACGCTCAGCGGTACGCCCAGTTGCGAATTGTAGCTCCGCGGGCTTCGTACAATGGTATAGTCGCCTTCCAGCAATTGGTACAGCCACTCCTTCACGATGGTTTTCCCGTTGCTGCCGGTGATGCCGATCACCGGGTAGGAAAACCGGCGGCGGTGTTCGGCCGCCAACCGCTGCAAAGCCGCCAGGCCATCGTGTACAAATAAGATGTTCGCTTCGGGAAGCAGGGGCAGGTCAACTTCTTCGCTTACTACGAAACAACGCACCCCCTTATCGTACAGCCGTTGAATAAACAGGTGGCCGTTCCGGCTGGCGGTATGGATGGCAAAGAACAGGCTGGTAGCGGGAAACAACAAACGGCGGCTGTCGGTCAGCAGATGTTCGACAGCGCATTCGGTTGCCCGTTGAAGCCATTTGCCACCGGTAAAAAGGGCTATGTCGTCGAGGCTGTACATGGTCAATGCAATTCGCGGTCATTTCCCGCATCCACCTTTGCGTCGTCGCGATTGGCCACACTGATGCTGTACACGATCGATGCGAGGATACATACCACGATCACCAGCAGTGATATCACCACATGAACATGTATGTTGAAGTAGGTTACCAGCATTTTCAGCCCGATAAACACCAGCACCACCGCGATGCCCTGCTGCAGGTAAGCGAATTTATTCACCGCGCCTTTCAGCAGGAAGAACAGCGAGCGAAGGCCCAGCACGGCAAAGATATTCGAGGTGTAGATAACGAGCCGGTTCTGCGAAATAGCGAATACGGCGGGAATGGAATCAAGCGCAAATACGATGTCGGTTGTAGCCAGCATAACGATGACGACAAACATATTGGTGAAATACCTTTTGCCGTTAACGCGGATCATAAACTTGCCGTCGCCGTCGGTTGGAATGACGGGAAGCGCTTTGCGCAGCAGCTTGTACACTTTGTTCTCTTCGAGGTTCGGCTCTTCATGCGATTCGGCAGTGAACATTTTAATGCCGGTGAACAGCAGCAGGGCGCCGAAGATATACAGCAGCCAGGTGAACCGTTCGATCAGCACGATGCCTACCGAAATAAAAATGACCCTGAACACAATGGCCATTAATATACCGATCAGCAATACGCGCGGCACATATTGTTCTTTGAGACCGAAAAAAGAGAAGATCATGATGAAAACGAAGATATTGTCGATGCTGAGCGACCATTCCATCAGGTAAGCGCTCAGGTATTCCAGCGCCGGCACCTTGCCGTCTTCCAGCCACATAAAAACAAAAAAGGCCAGCGCCAGCAACACCCAGAAAACAGTTTGAAACAATGCTGTGCGTATGGTGACCTTCGTGTTCCGCTTGCTGAGCAGGCCAAGGTCGAAGGCCAGCGCCAGCAGCAGCACGATGCCGAAAACGAGGTAAGTTATTTGTTCTGCGTTCATTTTTTAAACCGGTACTTTTTCTTTCGCCACCACTGGTATCCATAGCCGAAAAACAGTATCAGCAATACCGGCACGGCAATATTGATGAATTGCCAGCGGGTTTTATCGTCTTCCAGTTTTTTCTTATCGAGCAGCCGGAGCGTATAGTCTTTGGCCCTGGTTTCGAGTATGCCCGACTCATCAACCAGGTATTCGATGCTGTTCTGGATAAAGTCTTTGTTGGCATACTGGTATTTGGTATAGGGATTCATGCCCATGGGCAGGGGACCTTCTTTCTGGGTCACGGCATTCAGGGCGATGTCGCCGTCGGAAATCACAATCATTTTATTGGGAGGCGACTGCGCCTGGAAGCTGAGTCCGCCGGCCTTGAGGTCGGCCTGCTGTTCTTCGGTTACGCGGTTGGCGTAGAGAGAGTGAAAGCTTCCTTCAAGCAATACCGCCACGGGAATGGCGCTTTTATTGAAGGTATTGAAGTCTTCTTCGGTCTGCAGGCGCTGCCAGCTTACTTTGGCGGGCGAGGGCAGAATACGCGAGCGTGAAGAAGTATGCAGCAGGATGGTTTTTTTGATGCCCGGCGCACCCACCGTATCAATGGAATTGGGAAACTGCGCCAGCACATAATCGAGGTTCTTCGCAATCGGGTGTCCGTTGCTGTTAGTAAGCAACGGGGAATAAAACCAGGGCAGCAGCTCTATTTGCGGCTTACCGCCGACAGTTCCCACCACCGAAGGGTTGTTATCGGCATTCAGGTCTTGTACCAGGTCGAGGTTGATCCGCACGCCGTATTTAAACAACTGGTCTTCGATATTCAATCCGCGGTCGAATGCAATGAATTCATTCTGTACACGCAGCAGGCTGTCCATTTCAGCATAGAGGTTGTCGACCATCCAGATCAGTTTACCCCCGTGCATTACGTATTGATCCAGCTTCAGCTTTTGCAGCTCGGTGAATTTGCCGGTGGGTTTGGTAATGACCATAGCCTTGAAAACAGCCGGGATCACCGGCACACTGTCGATAGGCAATATCCGGGCCACGTAATGCCGGGCCAGCACGCCTTCTATCAGGTCTCTCACCTGGTCGTTGACCGGCTCTCCGTTCCCCACGAGGTAACCGACCAGGGGGATAGTATCCAGGCTTAACTGGTGAATGGCGTTGGCAAATTTATATTCCAGCAATGCCTCGGCCTTGTTGAGCGATTCCAATCCGCCGGTTGCGCTCACGCCCTGCAGCAGGTCGATGGCGGTTGTTCTGCCTTTGTACGTGATCACCGCGCCGGGAAATACCAGCCGTTCTTCGCTGCCCTCTCCTTCTTTCGTTTGCGCCTTGATATTGGTGGGGTGCAATCCCAGCCGGCTCAGCGAATCGTACAGGTCGGCCTTGGCCGTATCGTTCAGTCCCTCGCCGGGTTTAATGAACCGGAACAGGAAATTTGTTTTGCCGTACGACTTGAATTCAGACAACAGGTCGTTGGTGCTGTTGGCCAGCTTGCGGAAGCCGGCAGGCATGTCGCCGCTGAGCAGCACATCTACCTGGGCCGTTCCTTCGAGCGAGCCGAGCAGTTGTTTGGTGGGTGCGGAAAGGGTGTATCGTTTTTCGGCGGTCAGATCGGCGCGCAGGGGCCGGAAACCGGCCAGCCAGTTAACCAATAGCAGCAGCACCAGCAATACTATCCAGCCATAACGTGATTGCAGCAGTCGTTTCATGAATCAGGGGCGTAAAGCGATTTTACGATTGGTGATGAGCAGGAAAAAGGCGATGACGGAGCCGAAATAGACGATGTCGCGGCTGTCGATAACACCCCGGCTGATGCTCTTATAATGAAAATTAATGCCGGTAGCTTCCAGCAGGTAATCGAGATTTCCCTGCAGCGCCGGCAATTTGCTGAGTGCATCGAAGCCGGTGTACAGCAGGAAGCACATAAAGGCACTCAACAGGAAAGCGATCACCGGGTTGGGGGTGAGGCTGCTGCACCAGGTACCGATGGCGGTGAATACGGCGGCCAGCAGGAGGAGCCCGGCGTAAGAGCCAATGGTGCCCCCGGTGTCGATACCCTTATCCACCGACAACGCCTGCACGCTGAAAACATATATGACGGTGGGTAAGAGCGCCACCAGTACAA
>JAKPBL010000325.1 GCA_029778965.1 Bacteroidota bacterium | reverse complement strand
GGCATGCGATTGGCCGCGGAAAACCACGTCGTGCCCGAATACCACCAGCCTTCCTTTTTTTACATTGGCTTCAAACGAGCTGACGCCGTCCATCAGGTATGATTGTCCCCAGGCCCAACCGCTGCGCAGGGGCTTGTCGGTCGAAAACCAGCTCAACGGCTTGATGTCTTTTGCACCCATATGGATAGTGAACACCGGGCTGTTGGCAAAATAAATATCCGTTTGCGACGGCATACCGAAATTGGAAAGCTGGGTGCTGTCTACCGTTTCGCGCAAAATGCTTCCGGGAATATAATAGCGGGTCGATGGCAGCGACACTTTCTTGCCTTCTCTGTTGAACTCCGTCAGGTGATCTTCTATAGGCAGGTGCAACTGGTAGGCGAGGTTGGCACTGCCGCCGATAGTGATGACTGTTCCACCATTCTCGATGAAAGTACGCAGCACCGGGATCGACTTACTGGTGGTCAGCACGCCCACCCAGCTTTTATATTCGTCGGGCAGGTCTGCTTCTTTGATGGTCGACGGCCTGGCGCTGAGTTGCTCCCGGCCCACCGGCGGTATAGCCGATCCGTTAAATACCAGTATGTCGAACTGTTTGTGAAGATCGCCGTTATCGATTTCTTTTGAATACACGAAGCGCACATCGCTGAAATGGTATTGCTCTGTCAGCCATTGCAGCCAACCTGCCGGCATCGATCCGCCATAAGTATTCCAGATGCCGATACGCGCGGGTTTTACAGCTACCGTGGCGGCGGGCATGGCAGCGAGCGGTTCTATATGCAGCCCCCATTTCCGGGCGCCTGTTTCGAGTATGCCGGTTGCTTTTGCAGTGGCAGGAACAATAAAACTACCGGCTGGCTGGCCCTGGCCGGCTACCGTTGTTCTTTTTACCGCTACGCCTGCTTTCAGCAGATCGTTCACCACTACGAAAGCATTGTTCTGTGAAGCGGCAATCGAATAGGCTTTGCCTTTGGCGGTAAAAGGAACCGCATCGAAAACCTGTATCTCTCCGTAGGGAATGGTGTTGAATGATCCTTCCACCGGTTCGGTATAACGGTCGAATTGCACGCCCATTTGGTAAGCAAGGGTCCAGCCGGCTGCGTCGTAGGGCCGAACGGGTGGGCCACCGGGATATTCCAGGTCGTTGGGATGGTCTTGCGGCTCGAACATGTCGATCACGTGGGCGCGGAAGGCCTGGTCGGCAGGCACCAGATAAGAGCCGGCCGGGTATTGCTTACCCCCTGCCGTAAACGCCGCAGGCGCTTTCTTCACTTTGATGCCCGACCAGAGCAGGGCATTAATGAAACGGGTGGCGGTTGCAAAATCGGGCTGGTCGGCCGGTATAACATAGGTTCTTGCATCCTTATTTGCCGCGTTCTTATAAACGCGGTCGTAATACACCGCAGGTATTGAAGAGGCGTTTGCGCCGCTGCTGCGGGCTGTTGCCTTAGACGATGAGTCGCGCTGGTACAACGCATACAGCGAATCTGCATAACGCGGGTAATTCGTCCAGTTATCGCGACTGCCCTTTTCTATCGCATGCCTACCCATCTGGTAGATATTGTACAGCAACAGGCTGCGCTGCCGCGCCGCATAATCGAGCACCGCGTAGTTGAGCGCAATGGAATAATCCATCGACTGGCGGAAATACCATTTCTGCGGCTGCACGGGGTTGGGGTTGGCGTCTGTGGGTATAAGCCGGTCGGGCACGACGGGTATCTGCGACGGCGTGGGACTACCAATCATTTCCGTCAGCAGTCCGATCATATTGTGGAAATAAGGCGTGGTACGCAGTCCGCCATTCCACCACGTGGAATACACCGACCCTGCCCGCTTTGTGTAACCGGGTTTGCCTTCCTGGTTGAGCCGGTTTTGCATGGCGGCGCCAACGGCTTCGATGCCGGTGATCACCAGCGGATCATACACGTGGTTAAAGGGATCGCGGTAAGGGGGACCAGCCACCACCGACCCCGCGGGACCGGTCTGGTGGTGGTTGTACATGATCTGCGGCAGCCACTCCACGAACAGTTGCCGGCTCACGTTCTGCGTCTCCTTCATATTCATCATGTAATAGTCGCGGTTGTTGTCGTGGCCGATGTACTTCTGGTACAGCCGGGGAATATCGGTGTTCCGTTTTGTGCTGTCGGGCGTACGCATATACCAGTTGGAAACAAGCTCCTGCCCGTCGGGGTTGATGTGCGTAAACAGTATAATAACGTTGTCGAGTATGCGCAGTGTTTCGGGATCCTTGCTGTTCACGAACCGGGTAATGCTGGCAATGAGCTGGTGCGTGCCCACTACTTCGGTGGCATGGATGCCACCGTCGATCCAGATCACGGCTTTTCCTTTTTCCGCCAGCGCCCTTGCTTCTTCATCGCTCAGGTTTTCTGCGCGGGCCAGCTTTTGTGAGATGGCTTTGTATTCATCCAGGTTCCTGATGTTTTCGGGCGAAGACACGATCATCATGTACTGCCGCCGTCCTTCTTCCGTCGGACCAATATCCACCAGCTTCACACGGTCGGATGCCGCTGCGATCGCCTTAAAATATGTCTCGGTTTGGGTATAGTTGGCGAGCTTGTAATCGTCGCCGATATTGAATCCGAATATTTCTTTTTCCGTGGGCAGGTTCTGGGCCGGCGCCACGGCGGACAAGGCCAGTAACCAGCAAAAAAAGACCTGTTTCAACAATGCACCTGTTTTCATGATGTAAATTTGACGAGGGCCCAATTTACAGCGGGCGCGCGGTATCCTCTACAACGATTTTGGCTAATCGACGGGCTGCACACACCTGCTTTCTGCTTAAATTCAGGCAATACCGGCATAAAAGCGGTTATGTCAAAAATCAGTGACCCAATAAAAAGAGGCTGCCTCGCAACTGAGACAGCCTCCTGAAAAAAATCGACAATTATTTAGGGCATGATGATCATGCCCGGCTTCGGTGTAATGCCTACCAGTTCTATATCAAATACCAGGTCTTCTCCCGCCAGCGGGTGATTGGCATCAAGCAGGATGACGTCTTCGAGCACATCGGTGATTACCACCGGCACCACCTGTCCCTGCGTATTGTTCAGGTTCAACCGCATGCCTTTTTCCAGCGGCATGCCGTCGGGCACCTGGTCTTTCGGAAATTCAATGATCATTTCGGGGTTCTTAGGTCCGTATGCTTCTTCCACCGGGATATTCACGGTCCGCTTGTCGCCCACTGCCATTCCCAACACTCCATTGTCAAAACCGGCGATCACCATTCCACTACCCACCTCAAACTCCAGCGGGTCGCGACCTTCGCTGCTATCGAACGTAGTGCCGTCGGTCAACCGGCCATGGTAGTGAACTTTTACCGTATCGCCGGCTTTTACTTGCTCCATAAATTTTATTTTGTTGATCGGTAAAGCTACGGAAACCGGCGTTTATCTTTGGAACTTTAAATTCTTGGTTTACAAGACTATGGATTATACAGGCATCCGCATCGTGTTCATGGGTACGCCCGCTTTTGCCGTGGCTTCGCTCGATGCCCTCTGCAAAGCCGGCTGCCAGGTAGTGGGTGTAGTTACCGCACCAGATAAGCCCGCCGGCCGCGGCATGCAGGTGCAGCAGTCGCCCGTTAAGGTGTACGCGCTGGCGCATCACCTGCCCCTGCTGCAGCCCGTAAAGCTGCGCGACCCGGCTTTCCTGGAAGCGCTGGCTGAATGGAAAGCCGACTTGCAGGTAGTAGTGGCCTTTCGCATGCTGCCTGAAATCGTATGGTCGGCACCGCCCCTGGGCACCATCAATGTACATGGTTCGTTATTGCCCCAATACCGCGGCGCGGCGCCCATCAACTGGGCGGTGATCAACGGCGAAACCCAAACAGGCGTCACCACTTTCAAGCTGCAGCATGCCGTCGACACCGGCAATATCCTGCTGCAGGCCGTTCTGCCGATCGGCCCCCACGAAAATGCAGGATCGGTACACGACCGGATGATGCAGCAGGGTGCTGAATTACTGGTGGAAACGATCCGGAAACTGGCCGACGGCTCCCTGCACGAAATACCGCAGCCGCAGAACAACGCAGCCTTGCAGCACGCGCCAAAGATATTCACCGATACCTGCCGCATACACTGGGAAAAACCGGGGCAGGAGATCTATAACCTGGTACGCGGTCTCTCACCCTACCCCGCCGCTTTCACCGAACTGGAAGGAAAGAAGCTGCGCATATTCGACGCCGTCGTGGAAAAAGAAAAACCCACCGTTCGACCCGGCGAATTTTCGACCGACAAAAAAACTTTCCTGAAATTTGCTACCGGCGATGGTTACCTGTCGCTGAAGGAAATCCAACTGGAGGGCAAGAAAAAAATGGCCGTGCAGGATTTTCTCCGCGGTTACCGCTTTCAAACCAATGTACCTGAGCCATGATCAGCTACAACCCCAAAGACTGGTTCTCACTCATTTTCAAACTCCACAAGGCAGATACCTTCCGCCAGTTGGCGCCCCTGCTGCTGGCCATTGCTTTCTATTCCGCTTTTGTGGCGGTGCTGGAAGTGGAATGGCTGCGACTTTCGCAGAACAGCGTCTGGAAAAATATCACCCTGATGCACAGCCTGCTGGGTTTTGTCATCTCCATGCTGCTGGTATTCCGCACGAATACCGCTTACGACCGCTGGTGGGAAGGCCGCAAGCTCTGGGGTGCTCTTACCAACAACTCCCGCAACCTCGCTATAAAGCTCAACGCCCTGTTGCCGGCATCAGAT
>JAKPBL010000306.1 GCA_029778965.1 Bacteroidota bacterium | reverse complement strand
ATGTCGAAGAAAGTTTTTATGCCCAGCACCAGTTGGAATCACTTGATCTCAACAACACCCTGCTGGAAGAAATGAAAACCTGCGGCAGCCAGAAAACCGAGCAGGAGCTGCGCACCCAGCTGGGCTGTTTCTTATTCAGCGGCGACGATAGCGACAAGAAAATACGGGTATTGAGCGGCGGTGAAAAAGCCCGTGTGGCGCTAGCCAAAACCATCGTCAGCAAAGCGAATTTTCTGATGCTCGACGAGCCTACCAACCACCTTGATATGCATTCGGTCGAACTGCTGGTGGAAGCGCTGAACCGATATGAGGGCAGCATCATTATGGTGAGCCACGACCGTTATTTTATTTCCAAAGCGGCCAATAAGATCTGGGAGATCGTCGACCACGAGATCAAAGAATTCAAGGGCAGCTATACAGAATGGATGGAATGGAAGGAACGCATGGCAAAACAGGCTGCGGCCCAGGCAAAACCACCGGCCGGCGCCACGCCGAAACCGGTTGCCAGCGCACCGCCGGCGCCCGCGGTCAAAGCTGCCAAAGCAGCCCCGGTACTGACCCGCGACCAGAAAAAAGAGTTGCAGCAACTGCAGCGGCAGTTCGGGCAATTGGAAGAAAAACTGTCAAAAGCCAAGGGGCGGAAAACACAACTGGAAGCGGCCCTGGCCGACCCCTCCACCTATTCAGACAAACAGAAGTTTACCGAAGCCGAATCGGCTTACAAAAAACAAAGCGAGGAGCTCGACCTGCTGAACCGCCAGTATGAGGAAGTTTTCGAAAAGATCATGTTGCTGGAAGGCGAAATGGAGTAATTTTAGCGTCATGAGTGCCCCTTTGAGACCGTGGCTTTTATATACGCTGTTTCTGCTTTCAGGTCCGTTGTACGTATCAGCCCAGGCTGGTAACCGCCCGAAGATCGGCCTGACCCTTAGTGGCGGCGGCGCAAAGGGATTGGCGCATATCGGCATCCTTAAAGCGCTTGACTCTGCCGGGCTGCGGGTCGATTATGTAACGGGTACTTCCATGGGCGCCATTATGGGCAGCCTCTATGCCATCGGTTATTCGGGCGACTCCATTTACCAGATTGTCAAAAGCATGAACTGGAACGTATTGCTCAGCAATAAGTCGTCGCTCAATGCTTTTATCATGGAAGAAAAAGCAGAGTATGGCCGTTATGCTCTCGAAATCCCGATGGAAAAAGGCAAATTCAAGATGCCCAGCGGTGTGCTGGAGGCCGAAGAACTCTGGCTTAAGTTCAACGAATTATACAGCCCTGTATATGGCGTGCGCGATTTCAACCAGTTGCAGCGGCCTTTTAAATGCATCGCCACCGATCTCGCCACCGGCGAAGCCGTCGTGATGGATAAGGGCGACCTGATCAGCGCGGTGCGTTCCAGCATGGCAATCCCTTCTGTGTTTACCGCTGTGCCTTACGAAGGAAAGAAATTGGTCGACGGTGGACTCATCCGCAATTTCCCTGTAAGCGACGTGCGCAAGATGGGCGCCGATATAGTGATCGGCAGTAATGTGGCCAGTGGTTTATTATCGGCCGAAAAGCTCACCTCGCCCTTACAGGTGCTGATGCAGATCGCTTTTTACAAAGAAGCCGGGCTCAGCAGCGAGGAGATCGCCTTGTGCGATTATTATATCAATCACCCGGTAGGCGCCTATACCTCCGCCAGCTTCGCCAGCAGCGATTCCATTATCGCCATTGGCCTGGAAATGGGGCGGCAGTATTATCCTGCCTTTAAAAAACTGGCCGATTCACTCAATGCGATCTATGGACCGCCGGAGAAAATCAGCTTTCCGTCTGTCGACGACAAGGTCTTTATCCGGAAGATCATCACCGACAGTATCCGTGTGATCAGCCAACCCTTTTTACGCCGGATGATGGGCATCAAGGAAGGGCATGCCTACAATACCCGGGAGTTGGAAGACGCCATCAGGCAGGTTTATGGCACACGCTATTTCAGCCGGCTGTATTACCAGTTGGATTCGGTCGGTTACCGGATAGCCGATATGCGGCTGAAAGCAGAAGAGTATGCGCCCATCACCGCCAAGCTGGCCATCAACTACAATACGCTTACCAATATCATGCTGATCGCCAACCTGAGCCTGCGCGATGTATTCGGCAAGCCGAGCATTTTGTCGCTCACGGCAGGGCTGTCGGAAAACCCGCGCATGCGACTGGAATACACCCGTATTTTCGGCACCAAGAAAGTGCCCCTGGCATGGGTAAGCGAAGGGTACCTGGAGCGGCAGGAGTTTTCCTATTACAACGATTATAAAGTACTCGGCCAATACCGCGGCTTCAGCACCTATGCCGATACGCGGTTACAGCTTGCCTACAAGCGGCGTCAATCGTATGCCGCCGGCGTACATTGGGAACGGGTGGATGTAAAGCCCCTCAGCGGGCAACTGCTGCAGCTTTCGGGCAACAACAACTATTTCCAGGGCTACCTGCGGTATGAATACAATTCGCACGACCGGCTTTTCCTGCCCCGCAAAGGTACCTATGCACTGTTCGAGCCTTCGGTGCTGGTATCCCAATCAAGAAATATAAAATTGAACGGCCAGCCCCTGACCGGCGATTCGCTGAACGTGTTACGCGGCGATTTTTTCCGCACCCGCTTCCAGATCGAAAAAGTGGTGCCTGTGTCGCGCCGCAATTACCTTACCCTGCAGGCCGAATCGGCGATCAACTTCAACACCAACCAGGTGGTGTTTAATGATTTCGCCGTAGGCGGAATGGTGCCCATGATGCGCAACCAGGTTTCTTTTGCCGGCATTTCCGACCTGGCCATTCGCACCAACAGCCTTCTCAAGGGAGCACTGAACTGGCGTTACCAGTTCACCGGATCAACTTATGCCGCCGCCACGTTCAATCTGATGTATCATTCTTTCCTGAAAGCCGAAGAAGGTAATGCATATACCAGGCACCTGCTGAACGGGTATGCCATTACACTCGGCTTCGACTCGGTCATCGGCCCGCTGGAATTTTCCTTTATGTATAGCGGCAACTCCGGTATTCTGAAAAACTATGTAAACCTGGGATACCGGTTTTCGAGAGGGGCGTTTTAATGCTGGCTTTTGGCCTCTTTAACGTAATCGCTTACCAGGTAGCTCACCAGCTTCCCTGTTCCTGAAGCTTTTTCGCCGTCACTGAGTTGCACGGCACCTTCACAGATATGCAGGTAAGCGGGTTGCAGGGTGCGCGCGGCAAGGGTCAGGTAGCGGCGGGCATGCAGGGCGGTAATACCCACAGGGCTGCAGGCGCTGCTGAGGGTATTTTCAATCACATCGAGATCGAGCTCGATGCCGCAAAAGTTATCGCCCCCAAAGGAACAGGCGTGGATAACCGCCTGGTCGAAATTCCGTTTTTCCTGTACAAAAATGTCTTCGTAGGTGATCATGTCAAGAAATGGATTGTTGACGAAGTCAAGCCATACATTCTGCTGGAGATAGTTTTCCTGAACGCCGATCACGCAATATTTCTGTAAGTAACCGTCTTCTTCGGCATAACGGAATCCGTTGCCGCTGTGCCGTCCTTCTGAAGGGCGAAAATCGGTATGTGCATCGAGGTTGACCGCATTGATCTGCGCCAGCGGAATACGGTTGGCTTTCAGCAGTCCGCGGGCGGCGCCTTTGATCAGCGGGTAGGCATTGTTGTGGCCACCGCCGATCACGATGGGTATCTTGCCGGCCGCTACAATGCCCTTGACGAGGTTCTCCACCTCTTCGTCGATCTGGGCCACGGCATGCCGGTACGCTTCTATCTTCTCCTCCTCTCCTTTTGCGTGGTTTTCGATCAGGTATTGCAGATCGCCAAAATCAAAATGTCCCAGTAACAATATTTCGTCTCCCGTCAGGAAGTCATTGCTTTGCAGGTTCAGAAAGGCAACCAGGAAAGGAATCCACACCGAGTCGGCGCCGCCTTTACCATAATTCGCTTTTACGCCGATGTCTTCAGGAATACCCAGCAATACGAAGCGCGCCGGTGAGTGATGCAATTGCGCAGCGACATCATCTGCAGATGACAATACCTGCAAACGCTCGCCCAACCTGGTTTCGAACCGTCGGAGGCGTGTCAGGTACAAAAGATCCTGTTTATTGTAGTATTTAAAATGCGGCACTGGCATAAAATCGTTTTGTATGCTGAATGTAAGGTTAGTTTGCCAGATTCGGACGCCATTCCTGTTGCGGCTTGCCGGCGAGCACCACCTGCCTTACCAGGTTGGTGCTGAAAGAATAAGGCAGGTATGCAAGTGACGGGATGGGCCTGGTAATGATAAAGTCGGCCCGTTTGCCGGCGGCAATGCTGCCGGTGATACCGGTCAGCTCCATAGCCGCGGCGCCATTGATGGTGGCGGCGTTGATGGCCTCTTCGGGCAGCATCTTTAGCTGGATGCAAGCCAGCGAAACAACAAAGTTCATATTCAATCCCGGGCTGGAGCCCGGGTTGTAATCGGTAGCGAGGGCGATGGCGGCGCCGGCATCGATCAGTTGCCGGGCGGGCTGGTATGGCATGCGTAAAAAGAACGCGGCTGTTGGCAGCAGGGTGCCGATGGTGGCCGAACCGGCCAGCGCATCGATGGCGGCGGTATCCATTGTTTCCAGGTGATCCACCGACACCGCCTGGTGCCTGATGCCGGTTTGCACGCCGCCCGACACATGCAACTGGTTGGCATGGATCTTCGGCTGGAGCCCGTAGCGTTTCCCCGCCAGCAATACCCGCTCCGTTTCGGCGGGCGAGAAAAAACCTTCTTCGCAGAACACAGCGAGATAGTCGGCCAGCTTTTCGGCGGCCAGGGCCGGCCGCATCTCCTCTTCTCTCAGCCG
>JAKPBL010000285.1 GCA_029778965.1 Bacteroidota bacterium | reverse complement strand
TTTTACGATAGCGGATCGGTTCGGTTTTTCTCTGTTGGACTTAACGGAAGACCAAGATAATAATATTTTCAAATAAACAATAGTCTGTTAAAAATTTTTTTGAACCGACCCTGCCTACTTTTGTAGTACTACTATGAGCAAGACCATCTCAGCCCCGGGGGTCGGGGTTTCGGATATATACATTAAAGGAGCCCGCGTACACAATCTCAAGAACATCGATGTTTCCATTCCGCGTAATAAACTGGTGGTTGTCACCGGCGTATCGGGTTCTGGCAAGAGTTCGCTGACCATCGACACCCTGTTTGCCGAGGGGCAGCGCCGCTATGCGGAAAGCCTCAGCGCCTATGCCCGCCAGTTCCTGATGCGGATGAACAAACCCGACGTGGATTATATCCGCGGACTCTGTCCCGCCATCGCCATTGAGCAGAAAGTGGTGACCCGCACGCCGCGTTCCACCGTCGGCAGCATGACGGAAATCTACGATTACCTCCGGTTATTATACGCACGTGTGGGCAAAACCATCAGCCCGGTATCGGGCCGGGTGGTGCGGAAAGACGATGTGACCGACGTGGTCAACGCGATTCGCGCATTACCCAAAGGAGACAAAATTCATATCGTGGTTCCTTTCCGCCAGCACCAGAACCGGTCGGCCGAAGAAGAGCTGAGCATCCTGCTGCAAAAAGGATTCACCCGTTTATACGATGGCGGCCTGTTAGCGGTGGATGACCTGCTGCAGGATATGGCCAATGGCAAAAAATGGAAACCTTCGGCTAAAAAGCCGGTGTACCTGCTGATCGATCGCCTGGTAGCCAAAGATTTTGACGAAGACGACCTGCACCGCATCGCCGATTCGGTGAGCACCGCTTTCTATGAAGGCGAGGGCGAGATCGATCTGCTGATCAACGAAGGCAGCCCGGTGCATTTCAGCAACCGGTTTGAGCTGGATGGCATGGTGTTCGAAGAGCCGGTGCCCAATTTGTTCTCCTTCAACAATCCCTTTGGCGCCTGCCCCACCTGCGAGGGCTTTTCGCAGGTGTTGGGTATCGATGAAGACCTGGTGATACCCGACAAACGGTTAAGCGTATACGAAGGTGCGGTGGCCCCCTGGAAGGGGGAAAAGCTTGGCTGGTGGAAAGAGCAGTTCGTCAAAGCGGCCCGCGCCAACGGTTTTCCCATTCACAAGGCCATTGCCGATCTGACCAAAGAACAATACAGGCAGCTCTGGCATGGAGCGGGCACGGCGCTCGGCATCCATGCCTTCTTTAAAGAAGTGGAGCAGAACTTGTACAAGGTGCAATACCGTGTGCTGCTGGCGCGCTATCGGGGGCGCACCATCTGTCCCGATTGCGAAGGATACCGCCTGCGCAAGGAAGCGTTGTATGTGAAAGTGGATGGCAAGCATATCGGCGAGCTTTGCGAAATGCCGGTGGGCGACCTGCAGGCCTGGTTCGAAAACCTAACACTAAGCGACTACGACCGAACGGTGGCCAAACGTATCCTGATCGAGATCGAAACGCGTTTGGCTACGCTGATGGATGTAGGTCTGGGCTACCTGACCCTTTCACGGCTCGCCAATTCACTGAGCGGCGGCGAAAGCCAGCGCATCCAGCTCACGCGCAGCCTCGGTTCCAACCTCACCAACTCGCTGTATATACTCGACGCACCTTCCATCGGGCTGCATGCCCGTGACACGGCGCGGCTGATCCGCGTACTGAAAAACCTGCGCGACCTGGGTAATACCGTGGTGGTGGTGGAGCACGACGAGCTGATGATGCGTGAGGCCGATCATATTATCGACATGGGGCCGCTGGCGAGCCATCTCGGCGGAGAAGTGGTCGCCGAAGGCGATTACGATGCCATAGTTGCCAATAAAGAAAGCCTCACGGGTAAGTACCTGTCGGGCAAACTGCGCATCGATCCGCCGGCCACGACGCGCCCCTGGAAGCGATCGGTTACGGTAAAAGGCGCGCGGCAGAACAACCTGCAGCAGATTGACGTGGAATTCCCGCTGGGCGTGCTGACCGTGGTAAGCGGTGTCAGCGGCAGCGGCAAGACCACGCTGGTAAAGCAGATACTCTATCCCGGACTGATGAGGCTCAAGGGTGAAGGGACCGATAAAGTGGGATTGCATGGGTCCATCGAAGGCGATATCGATTTTATTACACAGATAGAGCTGGTCGACCAGAACCCCATCGGCAAGTCGTCGCGCAGCAACCCGGTGACCTATATCAAGGCATGGGACGAGATCCGCGATCTCTATGCCTCGCAGCCATTGGCCAAGATGCGCGGCTTCCAGCCAAAGCATTTTTCTTTCAACGTCGACGGTGGCCGTTGCGACGCCTGCAAGGGCGAGGGCGAGCAGATCGTGGAGATGCAGTTTCTCGCCGATGTGCACCTGACCTGCGAGGTGTGCCACGGCAAACGGTTTAAGGAAGAGGTGCTGGAAGTGACTTATAAGGAAAAGAATATTTACGATATCCTGGAGATGAGCGTAGACGATGCGCTCGAATTTTTCGCAAAAGAAAAGGAAGTGGCCGGCAAGATCAAAGCGCTCAGTGATGTCGGCCTCGGGTATGTGAAGCTGGGCCAATCGTCGGGTACCTTGTCGGGCGGCGAAGCCCAGCGGGTGAAACTGGCCTCCTTTCTTGGCAAGGGCCGTTCGCAGGGCCATATTCTCTTCATTTTCGATGAGCCCACTACGGGCCTGCATTTCAACGATATTAAAAAGCTGCTGGCATCGTTCAACGCGCTGATCGACCAGGGGCATTCGATCCTGGTGATAGAGCACAATACCGATGTGATTAAAAGCGCCGACTGGCTGATCGATCTTGGCCCCGAAGCCGGCGATGGCGGTGGCAACCTGGTGTTTGCGGGTAAGCCGGCTGACATCGTGAAGGAGAGAAAAAGCGTGACGGGGAAAAGTTTGGGAGCGGTTTGAGGTTTGAGGTTTGAGGCGCTGCCGCGTGCGGGGGGTATTTGCCGGCTTGCAGCGAGTGAAGGATTTTGTTTCGCGCAAAGACCGCAAAGGGTTGATGCCGGCGCCAGCGCAAATGGCGCCCGGATATTTATGGGCATAGCAAAAAAAACAGCTCTCGCCGGTAGCGTATACTGCTGGAAAAGTTTGCAGGAAAAACTAACCAGGCCACGATGACCAACACATTAAAATTTGTGGCGCGTGTCCGTATAAAAGAAAGGCTTTGTATATTTAAAAAAAGCAATATGAAGTCTGCCTTTTTATGCTGCCTGGTGATGGCAATTGTTTTTGCCGCCAGCGCACAAGACACCACCTGGACCCTGGCTGATAAAAACAGGCTGGTCGATAATTATCTCCGAATCCAAAAGGAGATCAACGATGCCACCAAAAACCTCAGTGTAGCCCAATGGAACTTCAGGGAGGCTGATAGCGCCTGGAACATAGCCGAAGTACTGGAGCACCTGAATATATGGCAACTGATTACCCAGGAGCATATTCGTTTTATGTTCTACAACGGTCCGCAGCCGGCACTGGCCCTGACTGCTCTTTCCGACAGCGCCGCCACCAGCTTTATTTATGAAGAAAGAAAACACGTAGCGCCTGACTATTCAGTGCCGACCGGTCAAATCCCGGACCGGTCAAATCTCAACCTGTTTAATGCGTATTGCAACCGGATCGTGGACAATATCCGGAATTCCGACCTGAACTTCCGACTGTATTACAGGCGCTTTACAGATGGATATATGACCAATATGAACCAGGCCTATATCATTCATTACGGGCATGTGGACCGACATCTTCGCCAGATCAGGCGAATTAAAGCAGATCGCCGTTTTCCCAAGTAGTTTTTCACCCGTCAGGTGCCACCTGACGGGTGCGACCTGACGGGTGCCACCTGACGGGTGAAAAATCAGCGCAGCCGGTCGAGGCTCTTGATCAGCTTCTCGTCTTTGCGTATACCGCGGCTGGCGA
>JAKPBL010000282.1 GCA_029778965.1 Bacteroidota bacterium | reverse complement strand
CTATACGCATTACCCGCTCAACCGCAGCATGGCGAACTGGTTCGAGCTTACAAAGCTGTTTAAGGAATACGATGTGCGCGTAGTGCTGGTGGGGCATGGCCATCGCAACAATAAGATGAATTTTGAAGGACTTCCCGGTGTAATGGCGCGAACCAATACCAGCAGGAACAATGCGCCGGTTGGATACACGCTGGTGGATGTAACGCGCGACAGTATATTGTTTACCGAGCGTAACCCCGATATCGACCGTGTGACTACCTGGCATTCGCTGCCTTTCGTACCGGTCGATTACAGTAAAAACAATACGCCCTATACGCCGGAAGATTACGTTATCAACGCCGAATACCCGCAGGTGAAAGAAAAGTGGAAGCTGCACCTGACAGGCGGCGTGTCATCGGCCGTTGCGTATGCCGGTAACCGCGTATTTGTCGGCGACAGGAACGGCGCGTTTTATTGCCTGCAGTTGAAAGACGGTAAAACGCTGTGGCAGTTCAAGGCGGGTAAAGGCATCTTCTCCACGCCGGCGATAGCGGGCGACCGGGTAGTGTTCGGTTCGGTTGATAACAGCATCTATTGCCTGGATATAAAAACCGGCAAGCCCGTATGGCAGTTCAAGGCCGATAGTTATGTACTGGGAAGCGCCGCCATTCACGAAGGCAAGGTATTTATCGGCGCCAGCGATGGTAAGTTCCGCGCCCTCGATCTTCGCACCGGCAAGCTGGTATGGGAGTTCGGCGGCATCCGTGCCTGGATCGATACCAAGCCGGTGGTGTACCAGGGGAACGTGTATTTCGGTGCCTGGGACAACTATTTCTATGCCCTGAATGCCAATACCGGCAAGCTGGCCTGGAAATGGATCCGCTCCGAAAAAGAGGCGTACCCCTCTTCCTATTATGCGCCCGGCGCCTGCTGGCCCGTGGCGGCACATGACCGGATATTCATTACCGGCCCCGATATGGTGCTTACCGCCATCAATGCGAAAACCGGCGATTCCCTGTGGCGTGTCGGCGCACCTAAACTAAATGAAGCCATTGGTATTTCTGCCGATGGTAACCGCATCTTTGTAAAATGCACATTCGACAGCACCCTGATCGCGTACAATGCTGCCGCAGCGCAGCCCGAAGTTGTCTGGAAAACCGTAGATCACTACGGCTTCGACGATAACCAGGCGGCGATTATCGAAAAGAACGGTATTGTTTATTTTCCCTTTCGCAACGGCTGGCTGATTGCCGTCAACAGCCGCGACGGAAAGCTGTTGTGGAAACACAAGATCAGCAACATCATGCTTAATCCCGCTACGCCCGTTAGTGAAAAGGAAGTAATCGTGAGCGACGAAGACGGTAACCTGGTGTTGCTGGAAAGCAAATAATACAAGAAAACCTGGTCAGTTTTTAGTTAGCACCAGCCGGAAGGCTGGTGCTTTTTTGCGTTATATCTCTTCATACGTCGTGCCCTCGGTTTTCTTGCTGCTTTTAACCACAGGTATATTACAGCCGGCGCTGCCGCAGCAACCGATGTTGAGCAGGGGCAATAAGGAGAACAGCGCTCCGAGTATGATAAATAACCATTCTGCTGTCAGGATGCCTTGCACAACAATAAAAATGCCCATGGCCAGCCGCAACGCCCGCATAAAGTCCCAGTTCCTTAAGTAGCTTTTCATACGTACACTTTTTATTCACTTATTATGGCAAGCCGGCTACACCGGCCCCGCCACTATGAAACACCTGCCGTTTTTCAGGCGGTTACCACCCGGTACACATTTTGCCATCCGCCGCCGTTGATGACCTGCTGGTAGCCATTCTGTTCTAAAATGCGTTTGGCCTGGCTGCTCCGGCCGCCGCTTTGACAAAAAACAACAATGTTTTTCCGGTTCTTGAAGGCAGACAGCCGGCTGTCTATTTTGTCGAGGGGAATATTGACGGCGCCGGGTACGCTGCCGGCCGAAAACTCGGAAGCAGTGCGTACGTCTACTAAAAATGCCCCTTCTTTAATGGCTTCCGCCAACTGGTTGTTATCGCCGGCGGTGAACAGGTTCTTTAATATGCTAAACATAACTGATGTGTTTTCTTCTTAGGAATGCTTGTGGTATTTCGTGGTGGTCAATTCAGGCTGCTCTTTAATTCAATCGCTGTTTTGATGGAATTGGTGATCAGGCAGGCGGCCTTCGATTTCTCCAGCACCCGCATGGCTTTATCGCTGTCGGCTGCCGGGTTTTCCAGGATGAGGGCTGGCTCGATAACGGCTTCCGTTACCTGGTGCTTTCCGTCAACCACCTCCAGCTTGCAAATGGTTTTACACGAAAAGCCGGTAAAGGGCAATTTGAAATTCTCCGCCACCGCCAGAAAAGTAGCCATATAGCAACTGTTGATAGCCGCTGCATACAAATGTTCGGGCGACCAGATGCCGGGAACCCCCTGGGGAAATTCGGGCGGGGTTGCGCAGGCGATGCGGTCGTTCAGAACAGATGAAGACAATACACCTGCCCGTCCCTGCTGCCACTGCACATCTACTTCATAATAGTGTTCTTTTGCCATGATGGTATATTGAGTTAATGAATAACCTGCTATGGATATAGGTCGCTGTAATTGATATAGCAAAGTTGCATCAAATCAAAAACCTGCACTGTTACTTTGGTTACACAAGCCTGTTTTATAACCAATTGTTTCAGCTAAAACAAAAAGCCTGCACCGGAAACGATGCAGGCTTTTTGTTGGCTATCTGTTTTACTTATTTCTTGCGGCTGTTCTGGCGGCGCTTCTTGTATTCGATACCGGTTTTGAAACCATTGCCTTCGGGGCTGCCGGTGCGATCCATCGCGCAACGGAAACCTACGGTGCTGCTGCTCTGGTCTTCTTCCAGGAAGCGGCGGGTACCGGGGCTCAGCCAGTAAGCGCGGTCGTTCCAGCTACCACCTTTGATGACGCGGCTCTTGTCGCTGATCAGCGTGGTTACGCCGTAACCGTATTGTACGCCCTGCAGAATAGAGTCACCGTCGAGGTAGTTGATAACATCGGCTTTCTGGTAGTTGCGACGACCCCTGCTCTCTTCGTCGGTCATCAGGCGGTATTTGATGTTACCCAGGCTGTCGCGCTCGGGCTTGCCGGTGGTTTGGTCAACGGTCGAGAATTTGTTGCCACGATAGGGGCTCACATCGTCAAAGTCGTTCAGCGACAGCGGGCGGTACACGTCGGCAGTCCATTCGTTCACGTTGCCGCTCATATTGTAGATGCCGAAGCCGTTGGGATAAAATGATTCAACCGGCGCAGTGTACACGGCACGGTCGTTCAGTCCGCCGGCAACACCCATGTTGTCGCCCGATCCGCGCTTGAAGTTGGCCATGAAAGTTCCCTGCCAGGTGCCCTTGCGGGTATCACGCAGGCCGTTCACGTTGCTCGACCAGGCATATACCTGCTTGTTGGTTACCAGTTCTTCACCACGCTTACCTTCTTTACGCGAAGGCTGCGGGTTCTGGTTTACATAACCAAGTGCGGCATATTCCCATTCCGCTTCTGTGGGCAGGCGGTAATTCGGCAGCAGGATACCGTCTTCGAAAGTAACATTGGTACGCGGAGAACCATTGGGATTCTTCAGGTCGTTCTTTTTCGAACGGGCTGCTTTTCCGGGCGCTGCCTGGAATTCGCCGGCGAGGTAAGATTTTGTATTGAAATGTTCTTCGGCAATGCCTGAAACATTTTTGATCGACTTTTCATTGATGTAGCCACGCTTCACCAGTTCCAGTTCGTTAACACGGTCTGAACGCCAGATACAGAAGTCGTTGGCCTGCTTCCAGGTTACCCCTACAACAGGATAATAGTTATAGGAAGGATGGCGGAAGTAATATTCAACCATCGGCTCGTTGTAGGCGAGCTCGCTGCGCCAGCAAAGGGTGTCGGGCAGGGCGCCATTGCGTACCGCCTGGTACTCGTCACCGTCGAACACGGTGTTGATCCAGTACAGGTATTCACGGTAGTGTACGTTGGCCACTTCCGTTCTGTCAATATAAAATGAGTTTACTGTTACACGGCGGGGAGCATTGTTCCAATCACCCATCACATCTTCTTCCGTAGCACCCATGGTGAAGGTACCACCCTGAACAAATACGAGACCTGGACCGGTCCGCTGCTCTTTTTCTTTGGAAACCTGGTAACCACCCTGGTTTTTGTCATTGTAGTTCCAACCGGTTACGTCAGACTTTTGGGTTTTTTTGCCGAATAGCTTCCCGTTCTTACAGGAGGCGACCATTGCGGCGCAGGATACGAGGATTGTTAGGTTTTTCCAGTTCATATTGATAGCCATTTGCTGGTTTAAGACAGTTATAACGGGAGCGATCTTGTAATATTGTGTCCGGCACGATTTGCTAACCGCGAATATAAATAGTTAAATAATGCGTTATTCACCCAAATAACGGGCCGGAAAAGGTTTAACGTTTCTATGCAGGCGGCTGCCGGCCCCGTATGCGCCAAAACCCGGTACAATAATTGTCCTTACCCAGCGTTCCTACAAGGTGACGAACCGGAAAGCGCCCGGCGCTGCAAATCTGTTCATTTTCAAATAATTGATTATTTTCGCCGCTTATAGAGAAAAATTTACCCAAGTTTTTTATTGAAACGACCAGGCACCCCTGACCTCTCAAAGGGTAATTTCTCTTTGCATTACGGGCAAGTTCCCGGCGTTTCGTGTGAAACTATACCTAAAGAAAGATAAGATCGCATGAAACAATCGTCCCTCAAGCTGGCAGCAACGCTTATCCTCGCCGGTTTTTCCCTGTCTGAAGCGTTTGCCCAGGCAGAACCGATCAACGTTGTTACGACCTCTGTGCCTTTTCTGCGCATCTCGCCCGATGCCCGGGCAGGAGGTATGGGTGAAGTAGGCATAGCCACTACGCCCGACGTGAACGCACCGTACTGGAACCTGGCGAAAACACCGTTCAACGAAAGCAAGTTTTCGCTCGGTCTCACCTATACGCCCTGGCTTAAACGCCTGGGTCTGAACGATGTGTACCTGGCTTCGCTCAGCGGTTATTATAAGCTGGACGACAACCAGGCTATCTCCACCACCCTCCGGTATTTCAACCTGGGTAATATCCAGTTTACCGATAACTCGGGCAATGATTTTGGCTCTTATCGCCCCCGTGAGTTCGGGTTCGACCTGGGGTATTCGCGCAAACTCTCCGAGAAAATGGGCCTGGGTATCGCCCTTCGTTATATTTACTCCAACCTGGCCGGAGGCCAGAACGTAAATGGCACCACGTATAAAGCAGGCAATGCTGTTGCCGGCGATCTGAGCTGGTATTACAGAAATACCAACGACGTGGGGCAGGGCTTCAGTGCCGGAGCCACCCTTACCAACCTCGGTACCAAGATCGGCTATACGTCTGATGCCACACAGAAAGACTTTATACCCGCCAATCTTGGCCTGGGTGTGGCGTATACCTCGGTGTTCGATGAGAACAGCAAGCTGACCTTCGGTCTCGATATCAACAAGCTGCTGGTGCCCACGCCGCCCTCGGTGGGCGACTCCCTCGGCCTGGTAAATTACCGTAACAAATCAACGGTATCGTCCTGGTTCAGTTCCTTTGGCGACGCACCCGGCGGTTTCAGCGAAGAGCTCAAAGAGTTCACGGCTTCGCTTGGCGCCGAATTCTGGTACCAGGAGCAGTTCGCCCTGCGCGCCGGCTATTTTTATGAAGACAAAACCAAGGGTAACCGCAAATACTTTACCCTCGGCGCCGGTATCAAATACAATGTATTCGGCCTCAATTTCAGCTATATCGTTCCCACCGGCAGCGGCGTAAAC
>JAKPBL010000232.1 GCA_029778965.1 Bacteroidota bacterium | reverse complement strand
TATTGGTATCGGTAACTGTAAGCGTATAGATACCGGGATCTTCCACTTCGATACTGGGCGTAGTGGCCCCGGTGTTCCAGGCATAACGCAAAAAAGGGCGGACCGTTTGCAGCGTGTCAAAATCGTAGGAACATTTCACCCTGGTGGCGGGCAGGAAATCGAGCGCGATCGGCTGCGGCAGCTGGAAAGAAAGCTGGCCAGGATCGGCGGCGTCACCACATAAGTTCAAATACGTGTTACCGTCGGAACCGGTTCGCGAAAAAACAGCAATCGGCACCCCCCTGGGCAGCTTAGCGGCCAGGTGAATGGTCACTTCACGCGTGTACCCTTTACCGTAAGTACAGTTGAGGGGCGCGACACCCGTAATGGGAATATAAGGATCGGTATAAAAATCAGAACCATCGGCCGCGATGGAACTGCAGCGGATGGGCAGGGAAAAACCCACCGTAATGGTGCTGTCGCTGCAACTTTTTATCGTGCGATTCATCACCGGCGGCTGGCTGCCTTCAAATGCGGCGGTCGATGCACTGAAATCGATGGTAAAGCCCGAACTGGCGCCGCCGCTCACATAGTTACCGAAATTGTTGATCATGATCAGGAAGGTCTGTCCCGCGCGGGCGTCGATCGCACGGGCAAAAGGATCGCCGAAATGATTGGATTGCACATAGTTCGATTTGCCGAGCGGCCGAAGCCCCGTGACGCCGCCCGGATTGCTGCCGGGAAGGTTATTGTTGAAGTTGCAACGGATCACCATATTACGGTTCAGCGCTTCACATGATCTGCCTGTTATGTCGAACACGGCAAAATCGTAATCGTCGTCGGGATTGATGGGAATAATATCGAAGGCGACGGTACCTGCTGCAGCCACCCGCACTTCCATCCACATTGAATTTGATTCTTCGCCGCCACAGGGCGTAGTCTCGAAATCATTTTTAGCGCCGGGCCCCTGGTAGCTGAAAGGGGTGGTGAAGCTATTCCCGCAGAGATAGAGGGCATTGCAGGCATCCTGTTCGGGCTGCAGGGGCGGAAGTACCTGTGCCGCGGCGGCGAGCGATAAAAGCAGCGGCAGCAGCACCAGCCCTTTTTTAATTGTTTTAACCACCCGTCGCAGCAGGAAAGCCGGAAATAGAATCATATCGGTGTGAAAAGGCATGAAAGATTGAGCCGCTAATTTAACGCCGCGTTGCATACGGGGCGGCAGAAATGGCTAATCTTCCATGAATTTGCCTGCATCGGCTGCGGGTTGCCAGGGATAGCGGGGCTCGAAATATTGCCAGAGCAGGGCCGAGATACGACGGGTGAGCATCCATGCTTCATTGGTTTTCTTCCAACTGGTGTCAGTATTGTTCTTTGTAGCTATGTAAAACACATAGTCGCCGTGCGGCGCGTTTACCATTACCAGTTCCGACCGCGAAGCGTCTACCATGCCCTGCTTGGAGGCAGTTTGCACATAAGGCGGAACCTGCGACAGCGCATAGTCGTCGTAGTAGATATGTGTCATCAGCCGGTACATTTTGTCGCAGGCGGCGGGCGTCAGTATCTGTTGCCTGCGGATGAGCAGGAGCAACTGCGCCATTTCACGCGGTGTGGTTTGTCCCCAGCCGTACAATTCCCTGTCTTTCTCACGGCCAGGTGTACGCGAATTCACGCGCGTATTTTTAAAACCATATTTCGCCAGCACTTCATTGATCGACTGTCCGCCGCCCGCCAGCGACTGGCTCCACAACGACGTGGTATTGTCGCTATAGCTGATCATCAGTGAAGCCAGCACGCTGATATCCGTTTCGGCGCTGTCTTTAAAGTATTGCATTAACCCCGAGCCGCCGTATTGCAGGCTGTCGTTATATAAGAGTGATTGGTGGTAAGCCAACTCTCCTTTGTTGATCTTATCGAAAAGTCCCACGAGGATCGGTACTTTCACGATGCTGGCTGTCGGGAACAGGGTATCGGCATTAATGGCCACTTCTTTGTTCCTGCCCGGGTGATACACATAAATACCTATGTCGCCTTTGAAGTCGTTGATCAGCTCGCGCAACTTCTTTTCCAGCTTTTTGTCAGCCTGCGGTTGCGCATTGGCGTTAATGCTCAGCAGGCTCACTGCGATAACGGTTAGAAACAAACGAAGTAGATGCATAGTGACGATTATTGGTCCCGGCGCAGATTTTGCCCGCTGCGCCGCCCGGTATGTTTTCCTTCAGATAGCACCGGTTCTCCATTTACCAGCACATACCTGATTCCGGTCGAGTATTGGTGCGGATGCTCATAGGTGGCATGGTCGCTGATGGCAGCCGGATCAAATACAAGAATGTCGGCCGCAAAACCTTCATGGATTTGCCCCCGGTTCTTCAAATGAAATTTCGTCGCCGCCAGTGAGGTCATCCGACGAATCGCCTCTTCCAGTGAGATCACTTTTTCCTCCCTAACGTATTTTCCCAATATCCGCGCATTGCTGCCATATCCCCTTGGATGCGGCATGCCTTTACCGGGAACAGGAATACCCGCGTCGGCGCCCACCATGCAGAAGGGGTAGCCCATAATGTATTTCACATCGCCCTCAT
>JAKPBL010000218.1 GCA_029778965.1 Bacteroidota bacterium | reverse complement strand
GTTCAGCCCTTTCTCATAGGCTTTGTTGTCTTCCACGCCGAGCAGCACCTTCATGTGTTTCAGTTCCATGCTGCCGATCGTTTTCATCACATTGTCGGCGCCCAGCAGGTCGATCACCAGGTTGGTGGCCAGGTTGCTGCTGAGGGTGATCATGCGGTGCAATATGTCGGAGATCGGCAGTTTCGTTCCAACCAGCGCATACAGCTCCAGTTCACTGTCGTCGGTGGGGCTCAGCGTATAGCTGCTGCCGTCGACGATGCTGCTGAAGCTGTTTTTTACCAGTATCGAATCGCTTAGTTTGAAGCGGCCTTCTTTTGCCTGGCGATAGGCTTCCACCAGCACAGGCGTTTTCATGGTGCTGGCAGCATGGAAAATGCGGTTGCTTTCGATGCCGAATTCCTCACCGGTTTGCAGGTCTTTGAACGCAATGCCGAATTTCGCTTCGGGATGGGTGGCCATTACCTGTCTCATGGCATTGTACAGGGAAGCAGTATCCATTTTTTTGAGGGGTTTGAAACGCAGCATGCTGAAATCATTGTCAGATGCGGGGTCGAAAACTTTCATCGTGATATCATTCACCCGGCCGTTTTCGTTGAGGTTGAATGTTACATATGCGTCGCTGTGCAGGTCGCGTTGCCTGAAGCGCGCCACATACAGGTTATAGCGATAATATTGCAGATCGGCCACGAGGCTCGGTGAATGAACAAAACGCAGCGTCGGCTGATTGCCTTCCATTGCAAGACCGATGTCGCCATATACGGCATCGCGGTACACACCGGTGTACCGGCTGAAAGGAATCGTGTCTTTGCCGCCGCCGGCTACCGGCGCCAGCGAATCGGCATTTTTGCGCGACTCCTGTTGCGCCTTGTCGTAGGCGGTTTTATAGCTGCCGAGCCAGTCGTATTTTTTGGCGCCCGAAAAATGATCGAGCAGGGTGTAGATGATGGGCCAGTAGGCGCTGGCAGCATCCTGGTTGGTCAGCACTGTTATACCGAGACGGAGCGCCGGCACCATGGCCACCTGCGATACCGTGCCGTCGAGCCGGCCGCCATGGCCCACCACTTTCAGGTTGCGGTAATTATAGGTTCTGAACCCCAATGCATACCCGAAGAAATCCATCTGCGCCGGCGCGAAAGCGGGCTCTGTTTTCGAAACAGGTATAGGCCGCACCATGCTCCACAGGGCATTGGTCGTTTTGGCGCTGAACAGCCTTTGTCCGCCGGCAAGCCTGCCCGAATCCAGTTGGGTGATCATCCATTTCGCCATATCGGTGGCGCTCGAAGCGATGCCCCCCGCGGGGTTGGAAATGCGGCCCAACAGGCGGTTGAGCATATCATCTACGGGCACTATCTTTCCGTCGACCGGTACATGCGCATGAGCGATATTGCCCGTGGCGTCGAGGTCGGTTACGCTGGGGCGCGTATCGCGCATGCCGATCCGGTCGAACAAGCGTGTGCGAACAAAATCTTCCCAGCGCATATGCGATACCGTTTCAATGATCTCGCCGGCAGCGAGATAAAGTATATTGTCGTAGGCATAGGTGGTACGGAAGCCGTGAACCAGGGGCATGTCGCGCAGTTTCCACAATACCTGCCGGCGTGTGAAGTCGGAAGTCGGAAAATACAGCAGGTCGCCCGTATAGGCGCCCAGCCCGCTGTGGTGCACCAGCAGGTCTTTTACGGTGAGGTGCATCGACACATAGTCGTCCGACATCCGGAACCAGGGCAGCCACCTGATCACGGGGTCGTCCCAGCCCAGCTTTCCTTCCTCCACCAGCAGGGCCAGTGCGGTGGCGGTAAATGCTTTTGAGTTGGAGGCAATGCAGAAAAGCGTATGCTCGTCGACGTTAGCAGAGCTGCCTAGCTGCCGCAGCCCGTAGCCTTTGGCCAGCACGGTTTTCCCGTCTTTCACCACGGCCACCGCGCAGCCGGGTACATTAAATTGGGTCAGCACCTGCTGTACATAGGCGTCAAACCCCGGGGGCAGCTTTTCCGTTTGCGAAAACAGCAAGAGGCCGCAACAGCAGGCTGCCAGCAACAGCAGCATTTTCCGGAACATAACAGTTTATTTTTCGGCAGCAAGCAGGTCAACCACTTCCTGGTCCTTGTATTTGACGGCTAATGTCGTTAATTGAGCGCGGAGCGACTTTACCAATTTTGCGTATTTTTCGTCGCCGGCCAGGTTTTTCATTTCATGCGGATCGGTCGTCAGGTCGTACAACTCCCAACTGTTGAGTTGCCCGTAAAAGCGGATCAGCTTGTACCGGCTGGTACGCACACCGAAATGCGGGTGCACATGGTGGGGTTCGGGAAATTCATAATAATGATAGTAGAGCGCACCGCGGATCTGTTGGGCCTCGCCGGTCAGCAAACGCGCGAACGACTGCCCCTGCATGGCCGGATCGGGCTTGATACCCGCCAGGTCGAGCAGGGTAGGCCCCCAGTCGATATTCATGATCATGCCGTTCACTTCGCTGCCGGGTTTAATGGTGCCGGGATAGCGCATGAGAAAGGGCGTACGCAGCGATTCTTCGTACATGAAGCGCTTGTCGAACCAGCCGTGCTCGCCCATATAAAATCCCTGGTCGGAAGCATATACCACAATCGTATTTTCTTTGAGGCCGTGGCTGTCGAGATAGTCGAGCAGTCGCCCTACGTTCCGGTCGAGTGATTTTGCCGTCGACAGGTAATCCTTCAGGTAACGCTGGTATTTCCATTTCACCAGCGCTTCACCCGCCAGGTGAGCCTCGTCGAATGCCTGGCTGATACGGTCGTAATAGGCTTTGAAGATTTTTCGCTGCGCCGAATCCATGCGGTTATAGTCGTTCGCTTTGTCGTAATTCACGTGCACTTTCAGGTCTTCCGCCAGTCGCATGGTTTTGTCGATCGTCATATCCTGGTCTTTGGCGGCGGCGCGGCCCGCATAGTTATCAAAGAAATTGGGCGGCAGCGGAAAATCCCTGTCGTCGTACGCACCCAGGTCTTCGGGCGCCGGCAGCCATTCGCGGTGCGTGGCTTTCTGACCCACCACCAGGAAGAAAGGTTTGCTTGTATCGCGGTTATCGAGCCAGTCGGTCGAAAAGCGGGTGATGATATCCGTTACATAACCCTGCTGCTTTTCGGTCTTGTATTGCTTGTCGATGAAAACAGGATTGTAGTAATGCCCCTGTTTTTCCAGTATCCGCACATAATCGAGCCCGAAGGGAATGGAATCGAGGTGCATCTTGCCGATCCAGGCCGTCTGGTAACCCGCCTGCTGCAATTGCTGCGGGAATACCGCCTGGTGAATATTGAAAGGCTTCTCATTCAGCTTATAACCATTGATATGGCTGTATTTGCCGGTAAGAAAACAGGCGCGGCTGGGGCCGCAAATGGAATTGCTGACGAATGAATTGCGGAAGATGGCGCCTTCACGGGCGATCCGGTCGATGCCCGGTGTCTGCGCGAGCGCACCACCATAGGCGCTGATCGCCTGGTAGGCATGATCGTCTGTAAGAATGAAAACGATATTCGGTTGGCGTTGCTGGGCACTGAGGCCGGCGGCGGTAAAAAAGGATAACACCAGGAAAAGCAATTTCATCATAATGCAGCATTGGTGCGGGTAAGGTACTGATTTCCGGACGATTACTGTCCGGTTCCGGACACCTTCATGCCAGGACTGTTACTGTAACTTTCTGACTTTTAGATCGTTGCACAAGTGGCATTCTATTGGATCCGCATACTTCCAAAACCGTCACCATGCTGAAAAATTACTGGCGCCTCGCCTGGAGAAACCTGCTGAAACGGAAAGGTTTTTCTTTCATCAATCTCGCGGGGCTGACCGTGGCATTCACCTGCTGCCTGCTGATGTTCCTGTTCATCAGCCACGAGCTCAGCTTCGACAAGTTCCAGGCCAAGGGCGATCGCATTGTGCGCGTGCTGATGGAATATAAAATGGGTAGCGCCGAAACGAATACGGGCACTTATACCAGCACCAAAGTGTTTCCCGTATTCAAAGACAATTTTCCCGAGATCGAGAACGGCGTTCGTTTTGCTGAAGGCAGTGGTCTTCTTAAGATCGACAACCAGTTTTTTGAAGACCCCGGTTTCCTGTTTGCCGACTCCACTTTTTTCGACGTGTTCAGCTCTTTCCCCTTGCTGGAAGGCAATTCTGCAAAAGCGCTGGCCCATCCCAACCAGGTGGTGATCACGCAGTCGGCAGCTAAAAAATATTTCGGCGATAAGCCCGCCGTCGGGCAGGTGATCCTGGTGGGTTCGCAGCAAACGCCTTATACGGTAACGGCGGTGGCGGCCGACTGCCCCTCCAACTCGCAGATACAGTTCAACCTGCTCGCGTCTTTCTCCAGCCTGGGCGAAGACCAGCGTGAAACCTACTGGAACGCCAACTACCGCACCTACCTGCTGCTGAAAACGCCGGAGTCGATCGGCACCCTCGCGCCCAAGATTGCGCCCTTTGTCAAGAAAGACCTGAACGACCCCAACATATACGTCAACTTCCTGCTGGAACCATTCCTGCAGATACACCTGCATTCGCCGCACGACGCGTTTGTGCCCAATACCAATATCCGGTATATATACATTGCGTCGGGCATGGCCCTGCTGATATTGCTCATCACCTGTTTTACCTATGTCAATATGAGCACGGCGCGCTCGCTCGAGCGTTCGCGCGACGTGGGTATCCGCAAAGTGGCCGGCGCCAGCCGCAAACAGGTGTTTGCGCAATTTATCGGTGAATCGTTCCTGCTGGCCGGCATGGCCCTGGCGCTGGCGGCACTGATGGTATTCCTGTTACTGCCTGCCTTCAACCAACTGACAGGCCGCGATCTTCACCTGCGCGAGCTGGCTACGCCGGCCATGCTGGCGTCGGCGCTGGGCCTGGTGCTGGTGATCGCGCTGCTGGCCGGCGCTTATCCTGCGCTCGTATTGAGCGGCTTCCAGCCCGTGAAAGTGCTCAAAGGCAGCTTTCGCAATACCGCCGACGGACGAATGATCCGCCAGTCGCTCACCGTTTTCCAGTTTGCCATCTCGGCTTTCCTGCTCATTGCCAGCTTTGTGATCCAGAAGCAGGTTCATTATATCCGCAACAAATCGCTGGGTTATAACCGCCAGCAATCGGTGGTGGTCA
>JAKPBL010000205.1 GCA_029778965.1 Bacteroidota bacterium | reverse complement strand
GTGAGGTGCAGCGCCGCCGCAGCGAGGCCGTTCTTTCTCCATTCAATCAGGTTGCTGTCGCCGGCGTTGAACGATTGGTAGTTGAGCAGCAACTGATCCGCAAAACGGATGTCGTAACCACTGTCGGGAAGTATGTTTACCAGCCCGGCGAGACGGTATTTTTCTTTTTCCTGCCTGTCGTTCAGCGACAATGCCCAGTTGAGCGCGCCGTCTTTTCCGGTGGCCTGAAGGGTGGTGCGGTTCAGGGGGAAACTGGGATGGGCAACCGAGGCCACGCCGGCGGTCAGCAGCAATGAGTCGCGGCCGGCCAGCAAATGCAGCGCTGTGCTATCGACCCGCAGGCTATCGTAACGCAGGCTTTGCAGGGCGATATTCCCGGCTACCAGCAGGCTGTCGGTATTGACACGGGCATCGATCAGCAGGGGCTGGTTAAGCTCCAGGCCGGGCGCCAGGTCGCGCAGGCTTTTTGGCCAGTTGAAGCTGGCGTTGAGCGCCATCTGCTGGTGCGAGCTGTCTATCCTGGCCAGCATGCTGTCCTGTCCGTCGGGAAGGAGGTGGTGCTGCACAATGGCGGCGGCAGCGGTGAAAATGCGGGTATAGTCGAAATCGCCCCGGGCGGTGGCATAGCCAAAAGGACTGGTGAGCTGTATGCGCTGGTAACCCGAATCGGTATCGGCGATCAGCAAAATGCTATCGAGCGCATAAATGTTCTTTGCATCGGCCAATTGCAGCCGGGTGATATCGAAGCGGCCGTTCAGGGCGCGGGGGCGTGCATCTTTAACGTCAACATCGAAATTTCCTTTTACTACAAGGGGGCTCGTCGTCAACCCCAGGGCCATCAGATCAACCCGGTCGAGTTTCATTTTCCCATCGACGGTCGGATACTCGTCACGAATATTTCCTTTTAGCTGAACGGTGGCCCGCAGGTTACTGTCGAGGCTGGCAACCGCTGCCTGGTAATTGCCTTTGTCGATGGCGCCATTAACCCGTATATCATGGTACCGGTAACCGTTGTAATTCGCCTGGGCCACCGACAGGTCGGCCTCGGCCGTCATTTTTGACAAGGCAAACCCGCGCCCCTTTACCCTGCCTGAAGCGACAATACGGCCTATCGTCGTATCTTTTATCCATCGGCCCGCATCCATATCGATTTTTCGCAACCGCAGGTCATAGCTGCTGTGGAGGCTGTCGGTAAAATTTTCCATACTGCCTTCGAGTGAAACCATGCCGAAGCTCGATTGCAGTTCGAGGTCGGTGTTGACAGTGCGGGTGCTGCCGGCGAAACGGCCGTTCAGGCGCAGGCTTTCCGGCAATGTTATATTGGAAGGCAGCGTGCCGTCGGGCAGCCAGGCAAGGATCGCATTCTTTCCCGACTGAAGATCGACTTTGCTGAAAGAAGCATACAGGCGCTTGCTGTCTGTAGGATGATCTACCAGGCCGTTCAGTGCTATCCGGTTGCCCACATTATCGGTGACCAGTACCTGTTCCAGGGCCAGCCTGGTAAGACTGCCGGCCACGGTGCCGTCGATATCCACCGTTTTGTTCCATATTTTTTTGAACGAAGGATCGTTTTTCAATTGCGGTACGAAATACAATGCGTCGCTTAACACCAGTCGCGATTGTTTCAGCCGGGCATTGATACCGAGCGCCGCGATGTTGCCGGAAAGCCGGCTCCATCCCGGCGCCGTGGCGCTGATCTCGTTGGCCAGGTGGCTGTTATTGGTTTCGAGCAGCAACTTTTTCAACGACACCAGCGAATCGGTATAAACAATATCGGCTGTTGCCTGCCTGATGCGAAAGCCGCTTTGGTCTGCCACCTGCAGCGAAGTTAGCAGGGCAGTCAGGCCGAGGGGGGTATAGCGGAGGTCTTTGACCTCCAGGTTCAACGGCGACAGGAAGAAATGGGCCGGATCGAACGCATTTTTATAGGGGGTGGCAGCCGTGGACCGATCGTCCATCCGGAACCGGCCGTTGACAAGGCTGAGCTGCGGACTTTCAACCACCCAGGTATTCGGGCCGCTGCTCTCTTTTTGTGTAATGGTGTCGGCTCCCTGCTTCATTTGTAAAAAGCCCCTGGGCTGGTCGAGCTGCACAAAACCCGCCTGCACATGGGTTTTTTCCAGGTCGAACGAGGCGAGCTTCAGGGAAAGGTTATCGAGCGCCCACCCGGTTTGCAGTCCGCTGCCTTCATCGCTGTAAAAAACAACCGCATTTTCGGCCTGGAACAATTTTGCCAGCAAGCGAAAAGGCGTTGGCTGGCCGGCTGCTGTTGCAGCGGGCAGGCTGGCGGGCTTATATGCCTGCCGGTATACGGCCTCCAGCTTTTTCGTACGTAATTCCCTTATCTCGTATTGCCCGCTGGCGGGCACCAGCGCGTCGAGCGCAAGGTGCAGGCTGCCCAGCTTCAGGTGAGCATACATGCCGGCTGTATCGTCGAGGTACCGGATCCTGATCTTTTCCAGGTCGATCCATGAAATATTGAATTGCATGGATTTGCTGCTGTCTGCATCGACGGTTGCCGTATCGGGGCTGCTGAATGCATCGGCTATGAACTGGTAATTCATGTTTCCGTCGGGAAGGGTGTAGGCATTGAGCGCCACGTCAGACCAGGTCAGTTGGCGAATGGTCAGCTTGTTTTCCAGCAGGTCGAGCAGGTTATACCTGACGGAAAGACGTCCGCTGTACAACAGGGGATTGTTCTGCTGGTCGGCAATATATACCTGGCCCAGTTCCAGCTCGCTGAACCAGCGCATTGAAAAAGAACCGATCGATACCGTTGTATGCAGTTTATCGGCCAGGAACCCCGCTGCCTTTTCACGCACCAGGTTCTGCCCCGGCTTTGTTTGCAGCGCCAGCAGCAATAACAAAGGGATGAGCACCAGGATGCATAATACAATAAGCGTCCAACGCAGCCAGGAAGGGATACCGGACGGATATAATCGTATTACTTTCAATAGCTTCGGGAAATAGTGTGGGTTACAAAATTAGTCGGAAAACCCTTTTTTCGACCATTTTGGCTGACAGGAATCGGGCCATGCTGACATTTTTGCCGTTTTTGACCGGAAAAAAGCTGGTGGCACCGGGTTTGAGTGCCTCCCCTGTTCAACATCAAATTATTGACCTATGCAAAAAGGCAGCATCCGTGTACAAACGGAGAATATTTTCCCCATAATCAAGAAATTCCTGTACAGTGAGCACGATATCTTTCTTCGTGAGCTCATCAGCAACGCCGTTGACGCTACGCAAAAGCTGAAGACCCTGTCGTCGTTGGGAGAGGCCCGTGGTGAGCTGGGCGATCTGTCGATCGTCGTGAAAATTGACAAAGACGCCAAAACCCTGACCATTTCCGACAAGGGAATCGGCATGACGGCTGAAGAAGTAGACAAATACATCAACCAGGTGGCTTTTTCGGGCGCCGAAGAATTTCTCGATAAATACAAAGGCCAGAACGAGAACAATATCATTGGCCATTTCGGACTTGGGTTTTATTCCTCTTTCATGGTAAGCGACAAGGTGGAGCTGGTTACCAAAAGCTTCCGTGACGCGCCGGCCGTTAAATGGGAATGCGATGGCAGTCCCGAATTCAGCCTTACAGAAGCCGAGAAGCCCGACCGCGGCACCGATATCATTCTGCACATCAACGAAGAGAGCAGCGAGTTCCTGGAAGCATCGCGCGTGAAAGAGGTACTGAGCAAGTTCTGCCGCTTTTTGCCGGTGCCCATTTTCTTCGAAGGCGAACAGGTAAATAATCCGGCGCCGGCCTGGACCAAAAAGCCATCGGAGCTGACGGCCAAAGATTACCAGGATTTCTACAAAGAGCTGTACCCGTATAATGAGGCGCCGCTTTTCTGGATACACCTGAATGTCGATTATCCGTTCAACCTGACGGGCATTTTATACTTCCCCAAGATCAAGCAGAGCTTCGAGATACAGAAAGACAAGATACAGTTGTACAGCAACCAGGTGTTTGTGACAGACGAGGTGAAAGACATTGTGCCCGAGTTCCTGATGCTGCTGCAGGGCGTGATCGATAGTCCCGATATTCCGCTGAATGTAAGCCGGAGTTATCTCCAGGGCGACCCGAATGTGAGAAAGATCAACAATCACATCACCAAAAAAGTAGCCGATAAGCTCGACGAGATATTCCGCAATAACCGCAAGGAGTTCGAAGAAAAATGGGAGAGCCTGGGATTGTTTGTGAAGTATGGCATGATGACCGACGACAAGTTCTTCGAGAAAGCGGAAAAGTTTCATATCATGGAGCAGGTCGACGGTTCGGCCTGGTATACCATGGAAGAATATAAGGCAGCCACTGCCGATCTCCAGAAAAACAAAGACGGCAAAACGGTCGTGATCTATTCAACCGACCCCATACAGCAGAACACTTTCATAAAAGCGGCTGCTGATAAAGGGTATAAGGTGGTAAAGATGGAAACCATCGTCGATGCGGCGTTTATTAACCAGATGGAGATGAAATGGCAGGACGTACATTTTGTGCGCGTGGATGCCGACATTGCCGATAACCTGGTCGATAAACAGGAGCAGATCGCTTCGGTGCTCAGCAGCGCGCAGGAAGAGCAGTTGAAGAAATTATTCGACGTTAAGCCCGAGGGGCTGCATGTTACCGTAGAGGTAAAGGGTCTTGGCGCCGAAGCGGCGCCGGTGGTAGCTACCCGGCCGGAGTTTATGCGCCGTATGAAAGACATGGCGGCGGTAAGCGGGCCTATGGGAAACTTCTATGCGAATATGCCCGATGAAGTGCTGCTGACTGTAAACGGTAACCATCCCATTTTCCAGCAGGTGCTGGCTGACGCTGATCCTGCCAGGCAGGAAAAGATCACCCACAACCTGTCGGATCTTGCCCTGCTGTCGCAGGGACTCCTGAGAGGTGCGGCGCTGACCAGTTTTATCGAGCGCAGCGTGGCGGTAATGGAAGGAAAATAAAATATCAGCTTTCACTGGAACGGATATCGAGCACGCGCAATTGCAGGTGCCTTTGTCCGTTCCATTCATTTTCTTCGAGGGTATAAACCAGGTCTACCGGCGCACTCCCGGCCAGGAGCGGAAACCTGGACGCCAGGCCGAAGCCTATTCCGGAAAACAGGATATTGCCCTGGCTCACGCTGAACTTGATGTGCTGCTCTTTCACGATCTTCGACCAGCCATTGTTCCTGACACCGCGTGACAACCATACCGGCTTGCTGTTCTCAGGGCCGAACGGCTCCATCTGTTTGATAATATTGAAAAAAGCGGGCTTTAGTTCACTGAAGGATATTTCGCCGTCGATGACGATCTCAGGTACCATTTGCTCCGGAGAAATGGTGGCGGCCACCACCGATTCGAATTTATTGCTGAAGGCTTCTACCAGGTCGGGCAGCAGGGTCATGCCTGCGGCGGCGAAATGCCCGCCATAACCGACCAGGAATTCACGGCAGGCGTGCACAGCCTCATAGAGATTGAAGCCTGCCACGCTGCGGGCACTGCCCGTTATGACGTCGCCGCTGCGTGTGAGTACCACTGTGGGGCGGTAATAGCGGTCTATCAGCCGGGAGGCGACGATGCCCACTACGCCTTTATGCCAGTGGGGCTGGTACACCACGGTCGACCTGCGGCCCGCGAAATCGGCCGTGTCTGTTATCATGGCGAGCGCTTCTTCGGTTATCTGCAGGTCGGCTTCCTTTCTATCGTCGTTGTGGGAATGCAGCTGGGTGGCGATCGATTTCGATTTTACCGGGTCTTTCTCAACAAAAAGCTGTACGGCCAGCCGGGCATCGTCCATGCGACCCGCAGCATTCACTTTGGGGGCGATCACAAATACCAGGTTGCCCATCACCATCGGGCCCGTGTGTCCCGCCAGTTCCAGCAATGCCTTGATGCCAGGAGAGGGGTGCTCGTTTATTTTTTTTAGTCCGTAGTAGGCCAGTATCCTGTTTTCGCCCGTAAGCGGTACGATGTCGGCAGCTATCGCCGTCACCACCAGGTCGAGATAGGTGAGGAAAAACTCGTCGGAAAGGTCGAGGTGCCTGCAGAGGGCGGTGATCAGCTTGAATCCAACCCCGCAGCCGCAGAGCTCTTTATAGGGATACCCGCAATCGGGCTGTTTGGGATTGAGAATGGCTGCAGCGACCGGCAGAACAGCATCGGGCAGATGGTGGTCGCAAATGATAAAGTCGATGCCGAGGCTGCTTGCATAGGCAACGAGATCGGCCGATTTGATGCCGCAATCGAGGGTGATGATCAGGGTGGCGCCTGATTCGCGGGCGAAGTCGATGCCCTGCCGCGAAACGCCATATCCTTCTTTGTACCGGTGCGGTATATAATAGTCGAGCCGGTCCGATTCATAGATCTGCAACAGGAACTGGTACATACAGGCAACGGCGGTGGTGCCATCTACATCATAGTCGCCGAAAACGAGCATCTTTTCCCGGTTTTGCAGGGCGTGCATGATGCGGGCCACGGCTTTGTCCATGTCTTTCATCAGCCAGGGATCGTGGAGATCTGCCAGTTGGGGGCGAAAAAACGCCTTTGCCTGCGAGAAGCCGGAGATACCCCTCTGTACCAGGAGCTTGCAGATCGTGGCGCTGATGCCCAGGTCTTTTTGCAGGCTGTTGACCGCGGTTGCGGGGGCTTCGAGTATGTTCCAGCGTTTTACCATGATCAGTATTTCCGGTCGGTAGTGTAACGAACAAGCTCTTCAAGGGCGGCCGACGACGCTGAAACGGGAAAGTCTTTTAATATAGCCAGGGCTTCGTCGCGAAACTGGTCCATTTTCTCTTCGGCATACCGGATGCCGCCGGCATCAACCACGGTTTGGATCACTTCTTTCACTTTTTGCGGGTTACGGTTGTCGTTTTTAAGCACCTGGATGAGTCGGCGCCGGGTCGGCTTATCAGCCCGGTTCAGGGTATAAATGATGGGCAGGGTAAGCTTTTTTTCCTTGATGTCGTTGCCCGTGGGTTTGCCCACGGCGGCAGATCCGTAGTCGAACAGGTCGTCTTTGATCTGGAAAGCGACGCCTACCTTTTCACCGAACAGGCGCATTTTTTCGGCGATTTCCTCGCTGCCGGTGCTGGAAAAGGCGCCGGCGGCGCAGGCGGATGCCAGGAGGGAGGCTGTTTTATTGCGGATGATCTCAAAATAGATGTCCTCGCGCAGGTTGAGGGTGCGCGCTTTTTCCATTTGAAGCAATTCGCCTTCGGCCATGCGCTCTACCGCGTCGGAAAGGTACTGGAGAATGCGGAAATCACTGTTTTCGAGCGACAGCTTGAGGCCGCGGGCCAGCAAAAAATCGCCGATCAGCACCGATGCCTTGGCCTTCCAGAGGGCATATGTGGAAAAAAAACCACGCCTTTCCATCGATTCATCCACCACGTCGTCATGTACCAGGCTGGCCGTATGCAGCAACTCCACCAGCGAGGCCGCCCGGTAGGTGGCATCGGTGACGCCGCCCGTCAATTTGGCAGCCAGCAGCACGAACATCGGCCGCATCTGCTTTCCCTTCCGCTTTACGATGAAGCTGGTGATCCGGTTGAGCATGGGAACCGGGCTTTGCAAGGCGGTTTTGAATCGGCTGTCGAATATATCCAGTTCTTCGGTTATGACGGCGGGTGGTATGCGCATGCTTTTTGATAATCCGGGCAAATTACTACAATGCACTCCAACTTCAAGCACTACAAAGAATCCATAATATGTCTAGTAGTTGATTTTCTTTGCGTTAACCGGCCCCGGGGGAGTAAATTATTTGGTATTTAATTCGCATTCGATATTTTTGTCAAGATTTTGGAGCACTGTACCCTGTCAATTCATTAACCATTATTTATAAAATTTCATTATGGCCAACAAAAAATACAAAGCACTACTGGCTTTTATGTGCTTGTTTTTTTCGTTTAGCTCGTTTGCCCAGGAGAGTGGTGCGAGTTACGATGTGCAAGATTCTTCCCTGATACCCCGGAAGCGGTTGCCACAGCACAACGACTTTATGGGTAACACCTATCCTTTTCCCGCCAAGCCCCGGAATCAATGGGAAGTGGGCATCAAAGGAGGCCTGTTTAATGTATTCGGTGATGTTCCCTCGGTGCTTCCCACTTTCGGCGGCGGCCTTCATGTAAGGAAGTCGCTCGGGTATGTATTCTCCCTGCGTGGTGAGTTCATGTACGGTGTGGCAAAGGGCATTAACTGGAAAGAACGTACAGCCGGCATTACCCCCGTGGCAAAGCCGCTCGGATACGGTACAGCCGCTTTCCCGACGTTGTTCGACAATTACAAGACGGTGATGAAAGACCTTGATCTTTCACTGGTCATCTCCGCCAACAATATCCGCTTCCACAAAGGAACCTCCAAGTGGAACGCTTATGGTATTGCCGGTGTCGGTATATCCTGGTATAACACCAAGCAGAACCTGCTGGGCGCCAACAACCAGCCGTATAATTTCAGTTCCATTTCCAACCCCAACGTTTATTCTGACCGCAAACAAACCGTTAAGCAGTTGAAAGACCTGATGGACGACTCTTATGAAACAGCCGCCGAAACCGACGGTGAATCAAGAGCCAAACTGGGTAACAATACCCTGAAGCCGAATGGTCATCTCGGTCTGGGCTTTGCGTATAAACTCACCAAGAAGCTGAATATTGCGCTGGAAGACAAAATTACTTTCGTGCGTAACGACGACCTGATCGACGGGCAGCGTTACCAGAACGTTCGGGTAGGCGCCAGCAACAGTCCCTATGGCGGTGTGCTGACTCCCGACTATGATTCCTATAATTTCCTGTCGCTCGGTTTGAATCTCAACCTGGGCGGCAACGCTGTAGAGCCCCTGTACTGGATCAATCCCCTCGAATACGCCTACAACGAGCTGAATGCACCGAAGCACATGAAGATGCCCAAGCCGATCCTCGACGATGCTGACGGCGATGGCGTTACCGACCAGTTCGACTTGGAGCCCAACACTCCCCAGGGTGCGCCGGTTGATACACACGGCGTGAGCAAGGATACCGATGGCGATGGTGTGCCTGACTTCAAAGACAAGGAACTCATTACGCCCACACAATGCCAGCCTGTGGATGCAGACGGTATCGGCAAATGCCCTGAACCGCCCTGCTGTAAGGAACTGCGCGAAGGCGGATTTGTGGGTGGCCGCGGTGCAGCCTGCA
>JAKPBL010000169.1 GCA_029778965.1 Bacteroidota bacterium | reverse complement strand
ATCAGCAAAACTGTTCAACTATCGATGAAACTCTATATTCCCCTCGCCGTCGTCTCTTTCGGGCTGCTTTTCAGCTATTGCGCCCAGAAAGAAAACCCCAATAAATCGGTGAGCAACGACGTCGCCTATGCCGGCAACCCTATTGAGCCTACCGACACCGCTACGCTGGGCGCGGGCTGCTTCTGGTGTGTCGAGGCCGTTTTCCAGCAACTGAACGGCGTATTGAAAGTGACTTCGGGTTATTCGGGCGGCACCGTGGCCAATCCCACCTATGAGCAGGTATGCGAGAAAAATACCGGGCATGCAGAAGTGATCAGGGTCGTGTTCGATCCCGGGATCATCAGCTACGACGAGTTGCTGGAGGTATTCTGGCAAACCCATGACCCCACCACCCTCAACCGCCAGGGAAACGATGTTGGACCACAGTATCGCAGCGTTGTTTTTTATCACAATGCCGAACAGAAAGCCAAAGCCGAAGAATACAAGGCCAGCCTCAATAAAAGCGGCGCGTTCAGCGCGCCCGTCATTACCGAGATCAGCCCCCTTAAGAATTTCTACCAGGCAGAAGACTACCACCAAAGTTATTATCTGAACAACGGCTCCCAGCCTTATTGTTACTATGTAATCCGCCCGAAGATGGAGAAGTTTGAAAAGGTGTTCAGAGATAAATTGAAGAAGAGAAGCGTTGCCGGCGCAAAGTAAATTCTACCTCATTTTTAACTTATTTTTTTCGTAAATTCGGAGCAAACCAGGCTATTTGCTTCGAAAAACCGATCCCGCGGCTTATTTCTCCGAATTATACCGGCAACATGCAGATGTGCTGCTGCGATTGGCCATGCGCACTACCAAATCGAAAGAACAGGCCCATGACCTGGTGCAGGATGTTTTTTCCAAATGCTGGACCAGGCGCGACCAATGGCACGAGATCGATGATATGGGTGCCTGGCTGTACCGGGTCTGCGCCAATCACCTGGTCGACTTCATCCGCAAATCGGCCGCCGACCAGCGGCTGCGCCAGCAGCTCTGGATAAGAATCCGGGAAGCAACCAACGATGACGCCAGCGTTGCCATAGAAGCACGCGAGCAGGCCCGGCAACTTCGCCTGGCCATCGGTCTGTTACCGGCCCAGCGACGCACCATCTTTTTGCTCAACCGCGAAGAAGGCCTAAGTTATCAAGAGATCGCCGATGAAATGAAGCTGTCGAAGCATACCATAAAGAACCAGCTATCTACCGCCCTGCAGCAATTACGCAGTGCTTTCAGCCCAAAAAAATAATTTTTTTACCGGATAGGAACATATACCGGGAACTCCGTCTTTACCGGTATATGCAACCGGCATAGTTATTATAACGGCGTTTTATGGAAGACCGGGTACAATATTTATTTCGCAAATACCTGAACAATTCCTGCAACCGGGCGGAAATGGACGAGTTGTTCGATCTGGCTGAAAAGGCAGATCCCGGCTCGCCGCTGCGGGAACAGTTGGTAGCAGCCCTGCTTGAAAGCGGCGGCGCAAATGCCGGCGCTGACCGTTCGCCGATCAGGTTTGCAACAATAAATGCCCCGGATTCATCCCTCCCATCAAAAATGGCGGGCAGCGGCAGCCTATGGAAGAGCAACTTCTGGAAAATAGCAGCCGCTGCCGCAGGCTTGCTGGTGGGCATCGCCGCCTGGCAATACGGGCATAGTCCGGCCAATTCTGCAGCAGCGCCGCTCAGCCAGGCGAGGCCGGATGCACAGCATATCCACCAGGCAACAGCCCGGTCCGAGTACAAATTCGTGCTGCTGCCCGATAGCTCACAGGTATGGTTAAACGCAGATAGCAGGCTCGAGTACCCCGATGGCTTCGGCAGCGGTCCCCGTCACGTGGTGCTGAGCGGCGAAGCATTCTTCGATGTAAAGCATGCCGACAAACAACCCTTTATCATTCATACCGGCACCATAACCACTACGGTGCTGGGTACGGCATTTAATATCAGGGCCTATCCTGGCGGAGAAAAAATCACCGTGACCGTGAAGCGGGGAAAGGTAAAAGTGGATCACGGCAAAACACAATTGGCCATTCTTACCCGCGGGCAGGAAATGAGCATCGACACCCTTCAGCACCTGGTGCATGAAAAAAAACTGGCCGCGAAGGAAGCCGCCACCTGGCAGGAAGGCAATTTATCGTACGACGATGATGCCTTTGCCGACGTAGTAGCTGACCTGCAGCGGGTATATGATGTACGCATCCGGATAACCGACCCGGCCATCGGCCGCATGCGCATATCTACCTCGTTCCAGCGCAGTCAGGGCATTGAACCGGCCCTGAAGATCCTGTGCCGGCTGACCGATAAGACCCTGGTAAAAACAAATGATGAATTCATTATTCAATAACCCACATATATTCAAACCTGGCATATGCATTCGAAACAACAACTGCTGAGAACAAAACGTAAAGCGCTCCTGCTTTGCTTTTTGCTAAGCCTGAATGGCTGGCTGCTCGCCGGACCACCCACCGGCATCGATTTGGGTAAACTGAAATTGTCGATCGAACTTCACAACGCGTCGCTGAAATCGGCCTTTCAGAAAATAGAAACCGAAACACAGGTGCCGTTTACCTATCGCACCGAAGACATTGAACCGGTCACCAACATCAGTTACAGCGCAAAAAACATCAGCGTTGAGAAATTACTGAACATATTGCTCAGCAATACCGGTTTACAGTACGAGCTCATCAACAGCAATGTGCTGATACGCCGTGTCAAAATAACTGAAAGCCTGGGAACCCAGGCCGTAGCCGACGGCGGCATCAGTGGAAAAATCGTGAACGCCAAAGGCGAACCTGTATCGGGCGCTACGGTGCAACTGCTGAAAACCACCCATGGCGTAGCTGCCGATTTGAACGGCAACTTCCAGATGAACAATATCCCGCCGGGCACCTACCGGCTCAGGGTATCTGCCGTGGGCTTCGCCGCAACAGAGCATACGGTA
>JAKPBL010000123.1 GCA_029778965.1 Bacteroidota bacterium | reverse complement strand
AGGCTGTCCTTCGGCCCCGTCAAAAAATGCCAGTTGCCGCCGTTTACTCCCAGCGAATCAGCATATACTTTCATCCGGCCCACACTGTCTGTTACCGGATCGACCGAATGCGACAGGATCAGGAACCGCGGCTCGTTTTTGTACTTGTCGAACACCCTTTTCATATTCGCATTCATCTTCGGGCAAATACCGGGACAGGTGGTGAAGAAATATTCCGCCACATACACCTTTCCATCAACCGTATGGTTGTCTATATCAGCGCCGTTCTGGTCTGTAAACCGGAAAGGCTGCACATAGCCCAGCACCGGCATCTTGACATCGGTATAACCCGGTATGAAGTGCTGCATGGCATACATGAAACCGGCAAACATCAGCAGGAAAAATGCCAGGTAGAGCAGGGTTTTCTTTTTCATAACAACTCCTCGCCGGCACATGCATTTCAGCGGCCGGCCTCCTTTCTGCAAAGTTACGGAGAAATATTTTGCAACAAAGTTGCATCTTCTTAGCTTTGTGCCCCGATGCGGTTAAAAATAAACTGGGATGCCCTGGGAATTGCCACTTCCCTCGCCTGCGCCATTCATTGCGCGGTGCTTCCGCTTTTATTGACCAGCCTGCCCATATTCGGTATCAACATCATCGACAACTTCCTGTTCGAATACCTGATGATCGCATTGGCCGCCGCCATCGGCGCGCACGCACTGTATCATGGCTACAAAAAACACCACCACCGCCCTGGTCCGCTGCTGCTTTTCAGCGCCGGCATCCTCCTGCTGCTGCTGAAACAATGGTTTCACGAGTGGCAGCTCTGGTTCCTGGTGCCGGCCGTTTTCGCCATCGTATGGGCACATTTCCGGAATTTCCAGCTTTACCGCCAGGGTCACTACAGCCACAATAACTGCGCACACTAAGTTTTCGCGAAAACCCAACCAACCTGCCGCCGCTTTTGTTATTTTTGTACCTGTAAATGTTCGACCATGATAAAAACCGGAAACCCCGTGATCAGTATTTATACGGAAATGACGCCGAACCCGGAAACGATGAAATTCGTTGCCAATAAATTGCTCTACCCCGGCAAAAGCATCGACCTGCCCGATATGGAAAGCGCCGGTCCCTCGCCGCTGGCCGTAGAGTTGTTCGGCTTCCCGTTCATCCGGGCGGTATTTATCGCCAGCAACTTCGTTACGCTTACCAAAACAACCGATACCGAGTGGAACGATGTTATTCCCTCTATCCGCCAGTTCCTGAAAGACTACCTCGAAGAAGGCAAACCGGTTGTTAACGAAGAAGCCATTGCCGCAACCAAAGTAAGCAGCAGCAACGAGGTAAGCGCCGACGACGACGATGTGGTGAAACGCATTAAGGAACTGCTCGAAAATTACGTGAAACCGGCTGTTGAAATGGACGGCGGCGCCATCCAGTTCAAGAGCTACGACGACGGTGTGGTGAACCTGATGCTGCAAGGAAGCTGCAGCGGATGCCCATCTTCCATGATCACACTTAAAGCAGGCATCGAGGGCATGATGAAACGCATGATCCCCGAAGTAAAAGAAGTAGTCGCTGAAGCCGAATAACCCTTAAACGCCGGTTATCGCTGCCTACACTATTTACCACCTCTGCGAGTCGGCGGTAACGGTCGACTGGAAATCGGATGTTTCGGTTACGCATCACCGTGAAATAATGGCGCTGGCTGACCTGCTGGCAAAAAATGCTTTCACCGGCTGGATGGACTGCTCCATCGCGTATAACAGCCTTACCCTGTTCTACGACCCCTGGGAAGTAAAACAGGCGTACGCGGCCGCCCCCGGCGATTTTGTGGTGCGCTGGCTGGAAGAACAGCTCCGGCAACCCATCGTGACGGCGGCCGACGGCAGCCTCGGAAAAGAACACCTGATCCCTGTTTGTTACGACCCTGCCATGGCGCCCGATATACAGGCTGTGGCAAGTCATACCGGCCTTTCGCTGGCCGACCTTGTTGCCCTGCACAGCAGCCAGCCATACCATGTTTTTATGGTAGGCTTCAGCCCCGGCTTTCCCTATCTCGGGTTGTTACCCCCCACGCTTGAAACACCCCGCAAAGCCACTCCGGCCCTGCAGGTAGCACCTGGCTCGGTGGCCATCGCCGCACGGCAAACGGGTATTTATCCCACCATGTCTTCAGGTGGCTGGAATATCATCGGCCGTACACCCATGAAAGTGTTCGATCCGCAGCATCCGGCCAACTGCCTGTTGAAAACCGGCGATATCGTTCGCTTCTCGCCCATAGATACGGCTACTTTTGCCTATCTTAACCAGTATGAAAATTGTTAAAGCGGGCATCTCTTCCGTCCAGGATCTGGGCAGAACAGGTTACCGGAACGCCGGCATCACTACCGGCGGTGTGATGGACCGGATGGCGCTCCGGCTCTGCAACCTGCTGGTGGCCAACGAGCCCGGTGCCGCGTGCATTGAGATCAGTGCCGGCCCCTGGGAATGCACTGCAGACAGGCCGCTGCTGCTGGCCGTGGGCGGTCATGGCCAGCAGGTATGGTGCGGCGAAAGACCAGTTAACCGCTGGCAGCCCTTTTTGCTCGAGGCCGGTGAAATACTCCGCATCGAATCACCCCTGGGCGGATACGCCGTGCTGGCCGTACACGGCGGCTGTAAGAGCCCCGTGGTGTTAGGCAGCCGCAGCACCCATCTGGCAGGAAAGTTCGGCGGGTGGGAGGGGCGATTGCTCGCCGGTGGCGACGACATACCCACCGGGCAGCTTTTCTCACCCGCCGCCGCAAAAATCATTTCCCTTTTACGGGGAGGAACGGGTCGCAGGCAGTTTCGTTTGTCCGACGCCGTTATACCCAACTACGAGCGCGATTGTTTCCGGTATGTACCGGGCCATGAAGCCGGTTGGTTCAATGATGCGGCGGCAGAAAGCCTTTCATCGCTCTCATTCATCCTCACCAATTTATCGAATCGTACCGGTGCGCGGTTGTCGGGCGAACCGCTCCGCCTCCATCATCACCAGGAAATGCTGTCAACCGCCGTAGTGCCCGGCACCATGCAGGTATCGGCCGACGGCCAGTTGCTGGTGTTGCTGGCCGATGCCCAAACGGCCGGCGGGTATCCCCGCATTGGCCAGTTAGTGGCACCCGACATCGGCCTGCTGGCGCAGCAGAAGCCCGGCAGCAACCTGCGGTTCAAAGTGGTCAGCCGCGAAGAGGCTGAAGCGCTCTGCCTGGCACAACAGCAGGCTTTTGAACAATTGCGGAAAGACTTTTCCCTGTATTTTTCATGAGTACGCAGATAGATATCAATGCCGACCTGGGCGAAGAAGCGGGCCACGACGATGAGCTGCTTCCTTACATCAGTTCGGTCAATATCGCCTGCGGAGCACATGCCGGCGATATGGCTATTATGCAGGCGCTGGTAATAAAAGCGGCGCAACGGGGCATTGCCATCGGCGCCCATCCCGGTTATGAAGACCGCACGCATTTCGGCCGCCGGAACATGCAGTTATCGGCTGAAGAGATCCATCGCCTGGTCAAAGACCAGTTGCTGTTGCTCGAAGCGTGCTGCCAGTCAGCGGGCGCCCGCATGCACCATGTAAAGCTGCACGGGGCACTGTATAACCAGTCTGCCGTCGACCCCGTTCTGGCCGCGGCCGCATGCCGGGCGATCGCCGACGTGAACCCGTCCCTGCATGTGCTGGGGCTTTCCGGTTCGCTTTTTTTACAGGTAGCTGCTTCGCAGGGGCTCCGGCCGGTAGCTGAAGTCTTTGCCGACCGGCATTATACCGATGCGGCCACCCTGGTGCCGCGCGAACAACCGGGCGCGCTTATCGACGAGACCGAAGAAGCCGTGGCGCAAGCCCTCCAACTGGTTTGCCGGCAATCGGTCAATACCCTTTCCGGCAAAACCATCGCGATCAAAGCAGAAAGCGTTTGCGTGCACGGCGACGGGCCACATGCCGTCGACTTCGCAAAGCAGTTGCACCGGGCTCTCACGCAGTTGTCCATCCGCATTCAGCCTGTATGACAAAAAATAAGGTATCATCTGCCTTCCGGGGCGCCGCCTTCCTGATGGCTACATCGGCCATCGGCCCGGGTTTCCTGACCCAAACGGCTTTTTTCACCGGCAGCCTGGGCGCCAGCTTCGGCTTCGTGATCCTTTTTTCCATAGTGCTTGACA
>JAKPBL010000274.1 GCA_029778965.1 Bacteroidota bacterium | reverse complement strand
CCTTCTTCTACAATACCATCCTTGCCAACGTGGGCGAGCTGACCAACAAGGGCTTCGAAGTGCAACTGAATGCAGACGTCCTGCGCGACCGGAAATTCCAGTGGAACGTGGGCGGCCAGATCACGTTCAGCAAAACCCGCATTACCTCCCTGTCGGGCACTTACGCCGGTTTCGATATCAAGACCGACGACGTGCGCCTCGGCCAGGCAACCGGCCGCGGTTATGCCAACAACTATATCACCTTCCTGAAAGTGGGTTATGCGCCCTATGTATTCAGCCTGGCGGAATTTGCCGGATTGTCGAAAGACATCGATCCCACCACGCGCAGCAACCAGCAGTATTATGACGCCAACGGCGACCTGACCCATTCCGTTACGGCTGCCCGTAAACGTTATATCGATCCGAACCCGAAGTTCAACTATGGTTTCAACTCGACGATGAACTACGGAAAATGGGGCTTTAATTTCTTCCTGCGGGGGGTAGCCGGTCAGAAAGTGTTCAACAACTACCAGAACATCACCAGCAACCTGAGCCGGTTGCCGGGCAACAACATCACCAAGCAGGGCCTTACCAATGGTATCCGCGGATCACAGACAGCATCCGACTACTGGCTGGAAAATGCGGGCTTCCTCCGGCTCGACAATGCTACCCTCTCGTACAACGTGGGTAAGGTCAGCGTATTCGAAAACTTCCGGTTGTACCTGACGGGAAGCAATCTCTTTGTGATCACCAACTATACCGGCCAGGATCCGGAAATTTTGAACGGGAACAGCGTGAATTCCTATATCGACGCCACTGTGTCTGGCCTGGGATTCTATCCGCGCAGCAGAACGGTAACATTCGGTGTAAACGTATCCTTCAAATAACTCCTGATCCCACCTCCAAACAAAATTCAGTATGAAACGCTTTCCAATTTTAAAGACCCTGCCACTGAGCCTCGCGGTGATGCTTTCCTTCTCCGCCTGTACCAAGCTCGATGAGCAGGTATATAGTGTTGTGCCGAACCAGAACTTCTGGAGCACACCCGCGCAGATCGCCGCCGGCGTTGCCCCGGCTTACGCCAATCTTTCACAGATACCCGCAGGCGAATTCCAGAACCTGATGGAGCATTCGGGCGATGGTATGCTCGCGCCCGCCCGCGGCGCCGACTGGCTTGGCGCCGGGCAGCACATCGAAATGTGGACGCATACCTGGCATGCCGAAACCGAAGCCGTGGTAAACACCTGGCCCGATCTCTACCGCGGCATCAGCCAGATCAATTTCATTCTCAGCGTGGTGAACGGTCTCGATCCCGCCCCGGAAAATCTGGCCTCCATCAATGCCGAACTGAAAACGGTGCGCGCGCTCTACTATTACTGGGCGATGGATCTCTACGGAAACGTACCGCTGGTGACCGACTTCAACACCAACCCGAACTCTGTAGTCAATAGTCCCCGGAAAAATGTGTACGATTTCGTTGAAAAAGAGCTGCTGGAAAACAAGGAGTTTCTTACCACCAACGTGAACGCTACTACCTATGGCCGCGCCACCCGCTACCTGGCTTTCACCATCCTCGCCAAGCTCTATCTCAACTCGGGCGTGTATATCAATACTCCCCGCTGGGCCGAAGCCCGCGCGATGTGCGACTCCGTGATCAACAGCGGCAAGTACACGCTGATGGCGAATTTTTACGACAACTTCTCAGAGAACAATACAGGCTCTACCGAAAATATTTTCGTGGTACCGTTCGACAACGCCAATATCGGCGGCAATAACCTGCAAATGCAGACCCTGCATTATGACAACGGGCCCAATACCGGTGTGCCCGGCGGCGGCTGGAACGGCTATTGCTCGAACGCTGAATTCTACAGCAATTTCGACACCGCATCCACCTATTCGAAAAGAGCAGGTAAAACTTATCGCACCTTCTTCGACCAGCGCAGCGGCCAATACCTGATCGGCCAGCAGTTCAGGGAGCTGATCAGCTACCCCCCGAGCAAAGACATGCTGGTGGCCAGCGATGATCCTTCACTGCGCCTGACCGACGTAGGCACCGGCCGGCTCCTCTCGTTCTATCCGAACGTAACCGAAGTGAACAACCCGGCCGATACTTTCCGCCTGGCGGGCCTGCGTAACATCAAGTTCTTCCCGAACAAAGGCATCACTACTTCGCAGAACAACGATTTCCCCTTGTACCGTTTGGCCGATATACTGCTGATGCGTGCGGAAGCATCGATGCGCAATGGCGATGCAGGCAGTATCGACCTCGATATGGTGAACCAGGTTCGTTTAAGAGCGTATAACGGCGACGCTGCCAAAGCCTGGGCCATGCCGCAACTGACCCTTACCAATATGCTGGCCGAACGGGCGCGTGAATTGTCGTGGGAAAACCACCGCCGTACCGACCTGATCCGCTTCGGCACTTTCGGGAATGCCCGCATCCCCGCCAAAGCAGCCGATCCCGCCGATCACCACCTCGATATTTTCCCCATTCCGGCGGCTGAACACCAGGCTAATCCCAACCTGGTGCAAAACCCCGGCTAC
>JAKPBL010000038.1 GCA_029778965.1 Bacteroidota bacterium | reverse complement strand
TTCAACAAAAGCGAGTTCAGGCAGATATCGCAGTTGAGCAATATGAAATTCGGGAACGCGCGGTTCCCCACGCAGTACAACTCGAACCACTTTACGTTCATGTCTGACCAGAACGGCATCGGCAACCGCTATGCCGGTTTCTTCTCCACCAGCCGCGCGGGCGTAGATACCGTATATCAGATCGGCGACGAGATATTGCGTAACCCCGAATACAAAGAAATCGACTCCCTGCTCCGCTTCTATGGCAAGAACGAGCCCGACAGCATTTTCACGTTCTCGGTAACGAACGATTCCACCTATGTATTCCCCATCACCAATTACCAGAGCAGCATGATCGAATCAAAATCGGCGGGCGACAAAGACCTGGTAAGCGAAGTAAGGCAGGAAGGCGAGCTGAAATTCCTGTACAAACTCAAGGTGGACGAAAATGCGCTGCGAAAAAGAAATGTGAACCCGCGGCCAACAGATTACCGTAGGCGAACCATGGACCAGCAGCGGGTGTCCCTGAGCCAGGCGCTTATTTATCCGCAGGCGCCAAAGACCGATACCAGTAATAAAGCCGCGCAATTCGAAACAGAGTTTGCCGAAGAAAAGCACGACTCAACCCTGCCGAAGCTCGAACAGGCGCCGGGGGAAACAACTGAAAGCGCTTCGATATTGAAGAAGGCAGGCCGCTTCGACTACAAGCTGAAATTTTCGGTCGACCAGGTGACGGGCTCTTTGTTCAACAACGATGTTCTTATTACACGGTATGAGCCATTCACCGGTTCTTTACCCGTCACTAACAGCGCCAACAACGGTTTCAACGGTATGCTGAAGGTGACTGTGTTCGACGTGATGGAAGACCTGCGATTTACCGGCATGGTACGCGCGCCGCTGATCAATACCGCCGGTCAGGGCTATCCCGTTAACCTCGGCCAGCCGAATATTTTCATCCCCGGCTCGCAGTCGCTGTTCAATTCGGGGTCCGAATACATGGCCCGTTTTGACTACCTCAAAAAGCGGATCGATTTTTCGGTGCTTTATTACCGCAGAACCGACGTAGGCGTTGCCCAGTACGCCGCCAATTTTTATACGCCGGCAAAAATATATACCAACCTCTACCAGGCAGGTGTGAAATACCCGTTTGACCGGATAAGAAGAGTACAGGTAAATGCCGGCCTGCGAACAGACAAGGTGGTTACCAAGGCGGTGTATATCCCCGCCGACAACGGAGAGATCCTGAAATCACCCGGCTACAGCCGCAAGTATGGCTTGTTGCGCGTGGAATATATTTACGACAATTCCATCGAAAAGGCGACCAACATCTGGAATGGCCTGCGGTATAAGGTCTACGCCGACTACAATGCCCAGATCGCGAAAATAACTGCAGCAGGCCGTAACAGTTTCAATTTCGGTTTCGACGCGCGGTATTACCACCCGATCTACAGGAACTTTATCTGGGCGGGCAGGATAGCCGGCGACGCTTCCTGGGGTGACCAGAAGATTTTGTATTATCTCGGCGGGCAGGACGGCTGGCTGTTTCCCAAAGCCAACCAGGAAAATATTCCTACTTCGCGCGATTATGCCTTCCAGGCGCTGGCGGTCAACCTGCGCGGACACAAACAGAACGTATCCAATGGCAACAACGCCATGGTGCTCAACAGTGAATTCCGTTTGCCCGTATTCAGCACCCTCCTGAAACGACCCATCAACAATGCGTTCGTTCGCAATTTCCAGCTTACCCAGTTCATCGACCTGGGCTCTGCCTGGGATGGTTCACCGGGTAGCCTGAAACGCCCGCAGGTAGTCTACACCGAAGGTGATCCTGCTAACGGCCAGGTAAACGTTCGTATCAAAGCCGGCGGCCTCGGGCCTTTTGTGGGCGGATACGGATTCGGCGCCAGGAGCACGCTGCTGGGGTATTTCATGCGGCTGGACACCGCATGGGATATGAGCGGTTTGTTCAAAGGGAAACCAATGTGGTATTTTGCCCTCGGGCTTGATTTCTAAATAATACAGGAGAAAAGCAAAGCCGGCTGTTTCCCAGCCGGCATTGCTTTTCTCCTGACTGCCATTCTGCCGCCACCAGGCCTGCGGCCAAAAAAAACCGGTCTATAAGCAGCATCCGTACAAACAATTACTGTATTTCGTTAGATTTATACCGTCTATGGCGATTTCAAGCAGAAAACTGCGCAAACCCTGCCTGGTTTCAGACCTTTTACTGGTAGCAACCCTTCTAGCCAGCACGCTACAATTGGTTGCCCAAATACCGGGAGAAATGGTTGCTGCACCGGCCGACAGCAGCGAGAAGCCGGTACTGTTCTGGCAGAAGAAAGGCGTTCAGATAGCCGCTGCGCCAAGCCTGCTCGGCGTCGCCACTTATGCTACCTGGGGAGAAAGAAAACAGATCAGGCAACTCCGCAACCGCTATATTCCCAGTTTCAGAAATCACTATGACGACTATACGCAGTATGTGTCGGGCCTGTCCGTCTTCGCGCTGAATGCGGCGGGTGTTGAGGGAAAACATACGATGGGGCGTGCCCTTGTTTCTTATACCTTCTCGATGGCCATCATGGGCGTACTGGTCAACAGCATAAAATATACAGCGCGGGTGCCGCGCCCAAGTGGTGACGAACGGAACTCTTTCCCTTCGGGACATACAGCCAACTCATTCATGAACGCCGCTTTCCTGAACAAGGAGTATGGTCAATACCGGCATCCCATGTACGGCGTGATGGGTTATACCCTGGCAACAGCAACCGCTGTGGGGCGACAGCTCAATAACCGGCACTGGATATCAGATGTGCTGGCCGGAGCGGGAATAGGTATATTATCGACCCAACTTGGGTATATGATCGCCGACCGGATCTACCGCGATAAAGGAGAACATCGTCCGCTGCGCTTTGATCCTTTCCCCCAAAACAAAAACCCCAGCTTCATCGATCTTCGCCTCGGAATGGCTGTTCCGCTGGGCGGCGACCTGCGCGGACCGAAAGACGATATCCCTGCCAGAATTGGTTTCAACATGGGGCTTGAAGGCGCCTGGTTCCTTTCTCCCAATATCGGCGTGGGCGCTGAATACGCTTTTACCAGCTTCCCGATGGACGACAATAGCCTGCATAAGCAAGTGCCTAAACCTGCTATCAGCAGTGATATGTACGTACAGCCGATGGGAGTTCGCTACCTGCATATAGGGCCGTTTTTCAGCGTGCCACTCACCCGTAACTGGTTTGTCACAGGCAAGCTGGCGGCCGGTGCGGCAGCGGCTGCCAAAGGCAATATCATGCTGAAGCTGCGCGACGACCTGGTAGATGTTTTCAACCGGCAAGACATCCCCTTCGCCAAATACAAACCCCACCGCGCCTTTAGCTGGTCGGCCGGCGCCGGTATCCAGAAAAGGGTTGCGCGGAATGTAGCGCTCAAATATTACACCACCTATTTTCACAGCCGCCACCGGTTCGATGTGGAATCGCTCGACACCGCCGATGAGCAGGGAAATATTTCCTACCAATGGGAACGCGCCAGCAAGTCGCGCTTCAATCACCTGGGGATGGGCATGGCCGTTACGGCCTTTCTATGGTAAATCCCTAATTTTGCCCAAATTTTCGATCATGCCCGGATTTGAACGCTTTGGCGAAGAAGAAAAAAAAGAAGTGAACGACGTACTGGAAACAGGCATCCTTATGCGCTATGGCTTCGACGGCCCGCGCAAAGGCATCTGGAAAGCCAAAGAGCTGGAAGCGGCGATTGCCGGGAAGTTGTCGGTAAAACACGTTCAACTGGTTTCCAGCGGTACGGCGGCGCTCAGCACCGCGATGGCCGCGCTGGGTATCGGCGCAGGCGATGAAGTGATCATGCCCTGCTTCACTTTTGTAGCCAGCTTCGAAGCCATGCTCTTTAGCGGCGCTACGCCCGTGCTGGTCGATATTGACGACACCCTGACGCTAGACCCCAAGGCAGTGGAAGCCGCTATTACACCCCGAACAAAGGCAGTGATGCCTGTTCATATGTGCGGCGGCATGGCCGACCTCGACGCGCTGCAGGCCATCTGCAAGAAACACGGACTGTTGCTGCTGGAAGATGCCTGCCAGGCCATCGGCGCCTCTTACAAAGGGAAATACCTCGGCACCATCGGCGACGCCGGTACCTTTTCATTCGATTTCGTGAAAACCGTTACCTGCGCAGAGGGCGGCGCCATCATGACCAATAACACCGATGTATATACGAAGTGCGACGGCTTCTCCGATCATGGCCACGACCACCTGGGCGTGGACCGCGGCGCAGACCTCCATCCTTTCATCGGTTATAATTTCAGGATATCAGAGTTGCACGCGGCCGTGGGCCTGGCGCAATGGCGCAAGCTCGATGAGTTCCTGGCCATACAGCGCGCCACCAAAAAAACTTTCAGCGAAGCAATCGCCGGCATTCCCGGTATCAGCTTCCGGCGCTTTCCCGACCCCGCAGGCGATAGCGCCACCTTCCTGGAAATCTTTTTGCCCAGCCTCGAAGCCGCGCAAAAGACAGCCGCAGCCATGAAAGCCGCGGGACTGCCCGCCTTTCATTACTACGACAATAACTGGCACTATCTCCGCAACTGGCATCACCTGAAAACGGCTGCTACCCTGAGCCCGCTGCCTCCGGCACTGAAGGCCAGCCTGGAAGCTTACCAGTCCAAAACCTTCCCCCAGTCGGATGCACTGATCGGTCGCTGCGTATGTATGCCCATCAACCTGAGCTGGACCCCCGGCGATATCAATACAAAAGCGGCTGCACTTCGCAAAGCCATCGAAAGTTCGTTATGAGAAAAATAGCGCTTATACCTGCCCGTTATGCTGCCAGCCGCTTTCCCGGCAAGATGATGGCCGACCTGGGCGGAAAGACCGTTATCTGGCGCACCTACGAATCGACCCTGGCCACCGGCCTGTTCGACGAAGTGGCCGTGGTGTGCGATCATCCCATCATTTACGATGAGATCAATGCCAACGGCGGAAAAGTGATATTAAGCAAGCGGACACACGAATGCGGCACCGACCGCATCGCGGAAGCGGCAGAGGAAATGGACGCCGATATTATTGTCAACGTACAGGGCGACGAACCCTTCACCCGGCGCGAGCCGCTGGAAAAGTTGCTGCGGGTATTCGAAGGCGAAGAAGGAAAGAGCGTACGGGTCGCTTCACTGATGCAGGTGCTTACCGATGCTGCGTCGATCAACCACCCGAATTTTGTAAAGGTGGCGGTCGATCTGCATTTCAATGCCCTTTTCTTTTCGCGCTCACCCATCCCCTATCACCGGAGCAAAGACCTGCAGCCGGTGTATTATGAACACATCGGCGTATATGCTTTCCGCAAACAAACGCTGATGATGTTTACCAGGCTGCCGCTGAGCCCGCTGGAAAGCATTGAAAAGATCGAATGCCTGCGCTATCTTGAAAACGGTATTCCCCTGAAAATGGTCGTCACCGATTATATGGGCGTGGAAATCGACACGCCCGAAGACCTGGTAAAGGCCACCGGATTGTTATAACCAGAAAAATATTCTTTATGAAATTCAGAAATTTCAAACTGACAGGATACGTAGTATATGGCAACGGCTGTTTCGACCAGTTGGGCGAGATCATCGCGCCGAAGCGCAAACCCAATGCGCCGATGATCTTTTTCGTGGATGAGTATTTTCGCGATAAGCCGGCCCTGCTGAACCGACTGCCCGTGCAAGGCAACGACAAAACGGTGTTCATCGATATCAGCCATGAACCCAAAACAAGCTATGTGGACCGGCTGCGCGACGAGCTCAAAGCCGAGTTTGGCGAGGTATCGGGCATCATCGGCATCGGCGGCGGTTCTGTAATGGATATGGCGAAAGCAGTAGCCCTCATGATGACCAACCCCGGTTCGTCGGTCGATTACCAGGGCTGGGACCTGATCAAATACCCCGCCGTGTACAAAGTAGGTGTGCCGACCATTTCAGGCACCGGCGCGGAAGTGAGCAGAACCTGTGTGCTTACCGGGCCCACCCGCAAGCTCGGCATGAATTCCGACTATACGGTGTTCGACCAGATCGTGCTTGATCCATCGCTTACCAAAACAGTGCCTGTTAATCAACGGTTCTATACGGCGATGGATTGCTTCATTCATTGTGTGGAGTCGCTGACCGGTACTTATCTCAATGCTTTCAGCCGCGCTTACGGCGAAAAGGCCCAGGCACTTTGTGAAGAGATCTTTTTGGAAAAAGAAACCTGGGACGATGATGCCGATGAAAAACTAATGATGGCTTCTTATGCCGGCGGCATGAGCATCGCTTATTCGCAGGTGGGAGTAGCCCACGCGGTAAGCTACGGACTGTCGTACCTGCTCGGCACCCGGCATGGCATCGGCAACTGCATCGTATTCGATAAGCTGGAAGAATATTATCCCGAAGGCGTGGCCAAATTCAAGGAGATGGTGAAGAAGCACAACATCGATATACCACAGCATATTACCAAGGGGCTGACCGATGAACAATTCGACAAGATGATCAATGTTTCACTGGGCATGGCCCCGCTTTGGGAAAATGCCCTGGGCAAGGACTGGAAAGAAAAGATCGACGCGAAAAAGCTGCGCGCCCTGTACGAACGTCTTTAGCCAGCCCGATGGAATTAAAAGATGCCATCGATTTATTACATCACGCCGACAAAGGAATCACCGGCAGCGGGCATTGGCTGGAGCTGGGCGCCGGTCGCGGGTTGTTCACGCGGGCCCTTGCCCATTGCTTGTCGCCGGGAAGCTTAATCACCGCCGTAGATACAGACAAAAACGGGCTTGCTGCCATCCCTGATACAATCGGCGAAGTAGAGATTGAAAAAATAGCAGGCGACTTCAGTGAAATCCTGTTTCCGGAAAAACAGCTTGATGGTTTACTTATGGCCAACAGCCTGCATTATATTGCCGATCACCATCGTTTCCTGCGAAGCATGCAACCGGCTTTGAAAAAACAGGCCGCCATCTGCCTGGTAGAATACGACACCACACAGGCGAACCGGTGGGTGCCGTATCCATTGTCAGGCAGCGCAGCCGAACAACTGCTGCGGGGCTTAGGATGGGTACAGATTCAGTTTGTTCAACGTAAACCATCCATCTTCCAACACGCCGATATTTATTCAGTACTGGCAACGGCCGGCTGACCGTACCAGTTCACCTGCCGGCTGAAGTACATGGCCAGGGCCAGTATGCAGAACAGCCCGATGCTACCGATCAGCAGCGCCGTGTCTTCGAGACGAACCAATACGAAAGTGAACACATACAGGCAGGTAAGCACAGTGCCGAAAATGAAAGCGGTTCGTGCCGATCTGAAATGCGCTTTTGCATAAAGGCTGATCAGCAGCACTACAGCAGTGGCGGCTACCAGGTAAGCATAATCGAATGGAATAAACTCACCGATGGATAACAGCAGCGTGTAGAAAATGGATAAGGCAATTCCGACCATCACATACTGCACCGGGTGAAACGGTTTTTTCTGCAATAGCTCAATGATAAAGAACAAGGAGAATGTAAGGCCGATAAAAAGGATCGCGTATTTAACGCTGCGTTCGGTTTTTGCGTACTGGTCTGCCGGTTGCACCATGGTTACGCCAAAGGCAAATTTTTCCGGGTCAAAACCTATCGATTGCAGGTGCGTGGCGAAAGGCAGGTTGGCTTTATTGAATGACCATTTGGCCAGAAAACCATTGTCAGATACTTCGCGGGTACCGGGCAGATAATTGCCATCGAAAGATGGGCTCGGCCAATCCGACTTTATTTCAAATTGGCTGTTGCCGGCCAGCGGGAGGAAATGCAGTTGCTCGCTGCCTTTGAGCGCAAGGTCAGAGTTGAACGATAGCGTAGCATCAAGCGGCGCGGCAGTCCAGTTCAGGGGCGCGGACAGGCCCGATTTTCCGAAGGCCGTCGTGGGCAATCCCGGCGACAGCTCGATCGATTGTCCGTTTAACCGGGCAGACAGTTTTTCTTCAATGCCTTTGATATCATCGATCGCGATACAGATCCGGGCATCCTGCCAGCGTACCAGCGCGGCATCGAGCTCCTTCGGCCATTGCAGCCTGAATTCACCCGCCAGGAGGTTTTTACTTTTATACAGCCACACCTTGTAGATGGAGCGCGGGCGCACTTCGGGCTGCATAACCGATTGAACGGTGACTGTTTCGGGCAGTATGATCAGTTCTTTCTCCACAGCGCTGATCTTACCGTTTACATCTTTCACCGGGAGCTCGTAAGGGATGTATAAGAAGTACCCCGAAACGTTTTGAGCGGCCGCCCACTTGCTGCTCACCTCCTGCACCACCTCTTCCTGGCGGGATTTTCGTTCAGAAACAATATTGCTGATAAAAAAAGTAGGTATCATCATTACGAGGATCAGCAAGGCGGTAATGATGCCTTTGGTAAGTGTGGTTGACGTTTGCATAAAAAAGGGAGTTTTCCTGTTTGAAAGATTTGATGGTATAGGTATTTCTGCGGGTTGTTCATACCCCGTGAAAAAGCGGTCGGTTTCCCGGTGCTGCAGCAGGTAAGAAAGCGTAGCCGACACCGGTACGGTGGCCGACAGTAGCAATACCGTGGCCATGGGTTCTCCTGCAGCTACCGAAAACATGGTAAACGGAACACTGCAAACAAGTGTAAGCAGGGCGAAAGCACGGATGAAACGCTGCTCCTTCTCTGCTTTACTTGTAGTTCGGTTTTCGATCAGGTTGACGATGACCAGCAAAACAACATATACCGGCAGGCCGATGATCAAACCGCCGGTCACGAACAAAAGCAGCACCCACCACTCTATTGCTGCTGTCAACGACAACACTGTCCACATGATAACTGCACTGAACAGTACCGTTACCCCCCAAAGCCGGAATGCTTCCAGCAAAGAACGCGACATAATATTTTTTAAAAGCACTTTGTATTTCAAAGTTTATGGTTAAAAAAAATCACCCTATCGACCGGATCATTTTTTCAAGCGCCTCCAGGTGGAGCTTGAAAGCTTTTTCACCGGCCTTGGTGACAGAATACGTGGTATTTGTTTTTCGTCCCACAAATCCCTTCTGCACTTTGATGTAATTGTTTTCTTCCAGGGTCTTCAGGTGGGTAGCCAGGTTGCCGTCAGTGACTTCAATCAGTTCTTTCAGCTCATTGAAATTCACTTCTTCGTTCACCATAAGCGCGCTCATGATGCCCAGCCTGATCCGGCTGTCAAAAACTTTATTCAGGTGTTCGATCGGGTTTTTCATGTAGTTGTTTCGCCTGCTTGTCGTTCATGTTTCCACCACATCGCAATGCCATATACCACGTGCAAGATACCGAAACCAAAGGCCCAGTAATACAGGGTTGCTTTCGGGAACCAGGCACTGATCAGCCCGGTGGCCAGGATCGCCAGCCCGAGATATCGAACCTCGCCCAGCGTATAACGCGATCCGTTTACGAGCGCCAGTCCGTAGAAGATCAGCGATGCCGGACCCACCAGTGCATACATTTTATAATCCATCATTTTCAGGATCAGTACGCCGCCTGCCACCATCGGGATAAGTGTATTCCACAGCAGGCGCCGCGCCGAAGAACCCCATATCGCCACATCCTCTTTACGACTGCGCAGATAGGTAAAAATAACGGCAGCGATCAGGGCCGAGAGAAATACACCGGCAGCGATCGCCACCAGCCGGTCGCGCAGGCATTCGGGGCATTCACCGGCAGTTCCGTAAGAAAGCCGGTAATAATCGCTGATCGACCGGTGGGCCAATGCCGCACCCGCCAGGGCGCAGATGCCCGCAGCCAGGCCGCTCCAGCCGCTCAGGCTGATGAACCGGCTGCTTTTTTCCATCATCCGCCGTATGTCTTTCAGGGTCTCCAGCCCGCTTTGATCTGTTGGCATAAAAGCACTTTGTAATACAAAGCAATAAAATATTCCCGAATCGCCAAATTTTTTTCGACGGATGCAACTGTTAAATAGCTCCGTGCGTTAGTGGAGTTATGTTAATTTCGCCATCGTTATGGATTTAAGACCGACCAGTCTTCGCGGCGCCGGTGTATTGTGTATGTTGTTGATCGCCCAATGGGCCTTCGCACAGGGGAAGGTCATCAGGGGATATGTAAAAGACAAGCTCAGTGATGAACGCATCCCCTTCGCTTCCGTCAGCTTTAAACAGGCCGGCACGGGCCGTCTGACCGATTCATCGGGCGCCTTTGCGCTTCGCCTGGAACAATGGCCGAACGATACCCTTGTCGTCACCTATGTAGGATACCAGGACCTGCTGGTGCCTGTCAATCCTGAAATGGCCGGCAGGCTTTCTGCCGATAACGGGCAGTCGATCGATTTGGTGTTGCAGCTTGTAAGAGGTAAAATGGCTGCCGAGGTAGTGGTGAAGCGAAAGATAGACCGCGGCTACCTGATGTGGAAGCGCATTGTGAAAAAGAAACCCGAGAACGACCGTTACCGGTTTTCTGCTTTCAAATATGAGCTGTACAACAAGCTGGAACTCGACCTGAACCGGTTGAAAAAAGAAAAGCTGAAAGACTTCAGTCTGCTAAAACCCTTCGGTTTTATACTGGATAATATGGACACGACCGAAGGCCAGCCTTTTTTACCGGTTTATCTTACCGAAACCATTTCAGATTACTATTTCCAGAAATCGCCCCGGCGAACCCGTGAAATCATCAAAGCCGTTAAGACGATCGGCATTAACAACGAAAGCATCAGCAAGCTGCTGGGCGGCACCGAGCAGAACGTGAACGTATATGCGAACTTCATCCCCGTGTTCGACAAGCAGTTCGTCAGCCCGATCAGCGATAACGGCGATGCCTACTATCACTACAAAGTGCTCGACAGCCAGTTCGTGGCCGGGAAGCGGCTTATCCATATGGCTTTTTCTCCCAAAAGAAAGGGGGAGAATACGTTTGAAGGCGATTGCTGGGTGCATGACACCACCTGGGCCATACAAAAGATCACGCTGGCCCTCAGCCGGGAGGCCAATATCAATTTCGTTGACAAGCTAAGCCTTATACAGGAATACAGGCAGCTCGATGACAGCACCTGGTTTTTGTCGAAAGACAAATTCGTGGTCGACATAGCGCCCATCGGTAAATCGGCCTTTGGTGTTATTGGACGCAAAACCACCACCTATCGCAATATTATTGTGAATGATCCGGCTATCCGCGATACCATCGCCAAAAACAAAATGCAATCCGAGATCGTATTTGCGCAGGGAGCCATGGCGAAAGCCGACAGCTACTGGTCTGGTTCGAGGCACGAAGACCTTTCCAAAAACGAAGCGGCCATCTATGCCATGATCGATACGCTGCAGAAAATGCCGCTGTTCAAAAAATACGTCACCACGATTAACTTCCTGGCTACCGGTTACCGGAACGTCGGCAATTTCGAGATCGGCCCCTGGTACAACTGGTTCACCGGCAATTCCTGGGAAGGTTTCCGGATGCGCTTCGACCTGGGCACCAATCCCGGTTTTCATAAGAACCTGTACCTGCACGGTTACCTGGCTTATGGTTTCGGCGATAAGGCCTTTAAAGGAAAGGCGGAAGCCAAATACCTGTTCAGCCGAAACCCCCGATCGTATATACATGCCAGTTATACCAAAGACCTCGACAACGGGCAGGTGTATTACGACGAGATCAGCACCGACAATATTTTTGCGCTGGCCATTCGCAAGAACAAGATACCGCTCAAGTTCATGCAGATACAGGAAAGCAAGCTGGAATATTTCAATGAATGGAGTCCCGGCATCTCCGCCACCCTCATTGCGCAGCACAAGGTTTTCGACCCGCTGAAGAACCTGCCGCCCGCTTCGCTGTTCGACAATACGAACGGTAAAGGCGTGAACCTGACCAATTTCGAGATGGGCGTTCGGGTTCGTTTCGCGTATAACGAGCGCTTTCTCGAAACCAATTTCAACCGTTTCAGCCTGGGTGCCACCTACCCCATCGTCGAATTCATGTATGCCCGCGGCATACCCGGCTTTCTCAACAGCAATTACAGCTACAACAAGCTCTACGCAAGCGTGTCCGACTATATGAAGATTGCCCCTTATGGCAGCCTTTACTATAACTTTTTTGGCGGCAGGGTATCGGGCACCCTTCCATATATGCTGCTGAATGTGATTCCCGGCAACGAAATATATTACTACAATAAATACGCCTTCAACCTGATGGCGCGCTGGGAGTACATCGGCGACCGGTACACGGGCTTCAATGTGGAGCATAATTTCGGAAACGGACTGTTCCGTTTTATACCGCTTACCCGCAGGTTAAAGTTCCGGCAATTTTGGAGCGCCAAAGGTATTACCACCAACATTTCCGAAGCAAATAAAACGCTCAACTTCGACAACCCCTACAACCAGTTCAAAGACCTGAACGGCAAGCTCTATCTCGAGCTCGGAACCGGTGTTGACAACATCTTCAAAGTATTCCGCGTCGATTTTGTATGGCGTGTGCTGCCGCGACCGCTGCCCGAGGCGCGCGTGAGCCGGTTCGGGGTGTTCGGGAGTTTCAGGCTGGCGTTCTGACGGGCCTTTGTTTCTCGCGGAGCGGGCTTTTGTTTCTCGCAGAGCAGGCCTTTGTTTCTCGCAGAGCAGGCTTTTGTTTCTCGCAGAGCAGGCTTTTGTTTCTCGCCAAGACGCAAAGGAGCAAAGACGCAAAGGAAATGCCCATGGGGAGG
>JAKPBL010000035.1 GCA_029778965.1 Bacteroidota bacterium | reverse complement strand
GAACGAGTAAGACCAAACCATTATATTAACTATTCGACTAAAACAGCAAACGAACATGAAGAGATACCTTTACAGCCTGGTATTCGCATCCGTGACCGTGACTTGTGCTACGTCTGCCTTTGCGCAGAACGTGGATCAGGGAAAGAAGTTTTTCTACTATGAGCGTTACAAAAGTGCAAAAGATGCTTTTGAGAAAGTACTCGCCACCAGTCCCAACGATGTGAACGCCACCTACTGGTTAGGGCAAACACTGTATGAAATGAAAGATACCGCCGGTGCGCGCGCGCTTTACCAGAAGGCGCTGGCCGCCAACGGTAATGCTCCCCTGCTGCTGGCCGGCGTGGGGCAAATGGAACTGCTCGACGGTAAAAAAGACGAAGCCCGCCAGCGCTTTGAAACCGCCATCAGCCTGAGCAAGGGTAAGGATGTAGCTGTGCTCAATGCCGTAGGCCGCGCCAATACCGAAGCCAAAGCGGGCGATCCGCAGTACGCCATTGAAAAGCTGACTGCCGCCACCCAGTTGAAAGGCTTCAACAGCCCCGAAACCTATATGCTGATGGGCGATGCCTATCGCAAAAAAGTAGACGGGGGCAATGCCGTGAGCTCCTACCAGAAGGCGCTGGCCCTCGATCCGAACTATGCAGCAGCAAAAAGCGCCATCGGCAAAATTTACCTGACCCAGCGCAATGCCGAGATATTCGTGCCTGCCTTTGAAGACGCGATCAAGCTCGACCCGAACTATGCGCCGGCTTATTTCGAACTGTATTACTATTATTTCAACCGGGATATCAATAAAGCCATCGGTTATTACGACAAATACATGACCGTTGCCGATGTAACGCCGGCCAATGATTATGAAAGAACGGCGATTGCGTTCGCTTCCCGTAACTACGACGAGGCCATCAGCAAGGCGCAGCAGAACATCTCCCAGTGGGGCGACAAGGCTGACCCCCGTTACTATAAGCTGATCGCATACAGCTACGACGAAAAAGGCGATTCGGTGAACGCCAAAAAATACCTGGACGATTATTTCACCCGGCAAACCGAGGATGGCTTTGTGCCGAAAGACTATGCCTTCCGCGCCAACCTGCTGAGCAAGTTCCCCGGCAATGAAAATGAAGCGCTGGCCAGCTTTGACAAGGCCATTGCAATGGATACCACCGAGGTGGGCCGCTCCGAGCTGATGGCCGACGCCGCTGCGCTGGCCAAGAAATCGGGTAACCGCTTTATGGAAGCCGAGATACTGGGCCAGTTGTACAAACAGAAAAAAGACCCCAGTAACGTAGACCTGTACAACTGGGGCTTTGCCAAATACCAGGCCCAGCAATACGCTACTTCCGACAGTATCTTTTCACAGTATATCAGTAAATATCCTAATGAGATCTATGGTTATCTCTGGAAGGCCCGCAGCCTGCAGGCCCAGGATACCTCGATGACAAAAGGGCTGGCGGTAGACGCCTATGAGCAACTGGCTGAAAAGTCGCGGGAGATAGATCCGGAGAAGCTGAAAGGACAGGCAGTAAGCTCTTATTTTTACCTGATCCAGTATTATAACGATATTAAAAAAGACAAAGACGCCGCCTTGAAATACGTGGACAAAGTGCTGGAAATAGACCCGGCCAACGAAACCGCTGTCCGGATCAAAGACATATTGACCAAGCCCGCCAAAAAGCCGGCTACAGGAAAGGCCCCCCCAAAAAAATAAACAGCGCCATGCTGCTTTCGGGCAGTATAAAATTGAAAAGCCCCGGTTAACGGGGCTTTTTTTATGGTGTACTCGTTTTATTAGCAACCCTGGCTTATTTTTGTCACTGGAACGTCACAATCCAACTCACCCATGCTTTTTTCATTGTTAGAAATAAATACCACCGCCAATTATCTTCCCATCGCCATCCAGCTTGTTTTTGCGCTGGGATTCGTGGTGCTGACCCTGGCGGCCACTCACTTTCTCGGCCCCTCGCGGAAAACCCGCGACAAGCTCGAAAATTTTGAGAGCGGTATCGATGCGGTGGGCAATGCCCGTCAGCCGGTGGCGATCAAATATTTCCTGGTGGCCATTCTCTTTGTGCTGTTTGATGTGGAGGTGATTTTCTTTTATCCCTATGCGGTCAATTTCAAGGCGCTGGGTTGGGACGGGTTCCTGGCGGTATTGCTTTTTGTGGCATTTTTTCTCTGCGGTTTCATATATATCATTAAGAAAGGCGCCCTTCAGTGGGAAGATTAAATCCGGTTACCATGGCAAGACCAGTGCAGTTTAATGTAAAGAACGAGGGTGGAAAGAAAATAGATATTTCCCAGTTCCCCGGCGGCTACCAGGGCGAAGGCATTTTTGCCGGCAAGCTCGCCGAACTGGTGGGATGGGGGCGCAGCAATTCGATGTGGCCGTTACCATTTGCCACTTCCTGCTGCGGTATCGAATTTATGGCTACCATGGCCTCTCACTACGACCTGGCCCGTTTTGGCTCTGAAAGGGTGGGGTTCTCCCCGCGCCAGTGCGATATGCTGATGGTAATGGGTACCATTGCCAAGAAAATGGGCCCTGTCGTAAAACAGGTATACCTGCAGATGGCCGAACCCCGCTGGGTAATCGCCGTAGGCGCCTGCGCCTCTTCGGGCGGCATCTTCGATACCTATTCGGTGCTCCAGGGCATTGACCAGATTATACCCGTAGATGTATATGTGCCCGGCTGCCCGCCGCGCCCCGAAGCGATCATCGATGGGGTCATGAAGGTGCAGGAGCTTGTCGGACAGGAATCGCTGCGCCGGCGCAACAGCGATCATTACAAAGCCCTGCTGGAATCTTACGGTATCGAATAAACGAAAATCCACCTCCCTGAAAACCGGCACCAAAAACAACGCACATGGAGTTAACTCCCGAATACCTGCAAAACCGCCTCACCGAAAAGTTCGGTGACGACCTTAGGTCGGTCGAAACCACCTATGGCATGTTCAGCTTTGAAGTGCCTGCGGCGCTTAACCTGAAAGTGCTTCAATTTCTCTACGACGATCCTGAGCTGCAGTTCCGGTTCCTGACCGATCTCTGCGCGGTGCACTATCCCGACCAGAAGGGCCGTGAGTTGGCTGTGGTATATCACCTGCACAACCTGCGCAAGAACGTGCGGATAAGAATGAAAATATTCGTTGACATCCTTCAGCCCGACGTGTACACCGCAACCGCGTTGTTTTCGTCGGCCAACTGGCAGGAGCGGGAAACCTACGATTTCTACGGCATCAACTTCGTAGGGCACCCCAACCTGAAGCGCATCCTGAACGTGGAAGAGATGGACTATTTCCCTTTGCGAAAGGAGTACCCGCTGGAAGACCAGACCCGTATCGACAAAGACGATGAAATGTTTGGCCGGGGATGACGACCACCCTCAAAATAAATTATGTCAGAGATTATACAACAGCCAGCCCACCACGTTAAACTGCCCGAAGGATCGATCGGAAAGCAGACGACCACGCTGAACCTGGGGCCTACCCACCCGGCAACGCACGGCGTTTTTCAGAATATCCTCGAAGTGGATGGCGAAAGGATCGTTTCTGCCGAGCAAACCGTGGGATATATTCACCGCGCGTTTGAAAAAATCGCGGAACGCAGACCGCTGTACCAGATCACCCCGCTTACCGACCGGCTGAATTACTGCTCCAGCCCCATCAACAATATGGGCTGGCACATGACCTGCGAAAAGCTGCTTGGCGTACAAACACCCAAGCGGGTCGACTACCTGCGCATTATCATCATGGAGCTGGCGCGCATTGCCGACCACCTGATCTGCAACTCGATCGTGGGCGTGGACAGCGGCGCTTTCTCGGGTTTCCTGTATGTGATGCAATACCGCGAGCTGATCTACGAAATATACGAGGAGATCTGCGGCAGCCGCCTCACCACCAATATCGGGCGCATCGGTGGTTTTGAACGAAATTTCACACCGGCCGCTTTCCAGAAGCTGGACCGGTTCCTCGCTGAATACCCCGGCGTATTGAAAGAATTCATCGGCCTCTTCGAACGCAACCGCATTTTCATGGAAAGGACCATCGGCGGTGGCGGTATCAGCGCCGAACGCGCGCTCAACTACGGCTTCACCGGCCCCAACCTGCGGGCCACCGGCGTGGATTACGACGTGCGTGTAACCAGTCCCTATTGCTCTTACGAAGATGTTGAATTTGATATTCCCGTAGGCAGCACCGGCGATAATTACGACCGCTGGCAGGTGCGCAACGAAGAGATGTGGCAAAGCCTGCGCATCATACAGCAGGCCTATGACAAGGTGAAAGCGTTCACCGGCGCCGAAGCCGAGGTATATCACGCAGATGTGCCCGAATACTACCTGCCGCCGAAAAAAGATGTATATACGAAAATGGAAGCCCTGATCTGGCATTTCAAGATCATTATGGGAGAGATCGACATGCCGGCGGGGGAAGTATATCATTCGGTGGAAGGCGCCAACGGCGAATTGGGTTTCTACCTGATCAGCGACGGCGGCCGTACGCCTTATCGTTTGCATTTTCGCCGTCCCTGCTTCATTTATTACCAGGCTTACAGCGAGCTTACCACCGGGTCGATGATAAGTGATGCGGTGATCACGATGAGCTCGCTGAATTTGATTGCAGGAGAAATGGATGCATAGTGGCCGCAAAAGAGTAATGAACGCAATGGATTGTTGACTTTTAAATTAACGTGTTGTGCTAACCGATGCAGGATTAAATAAAGTGAAGGAAATCGTAGCCCGTTACCCGGAAGGGAAACAGAAGAGCGCGCTGATCCCGGTGCTGCACCTGGCACAGGATGAGCTGGGCTGGCTGAGCGCCGATACCATGGATTATGTAGCGGCGTTGCTGCAACTGGAGCCGGTTGAAGTGTATGAAGTGGCTACCTTCTATTCCATGTTCCACCTGAAACCGGTGGGCAGGTATTTGTTCGAGGTGTGCCAGACCGGCCCCTGCATGGTAAGCGGCGCCGACGATATCATCGGGTATATCCAGCAGCGTTTGGGCATCAACGTTGGTGAAACAACGCCCGACGGGCTGTTCACCCTCAAGACCGTTGAATGCCTCGGCGCTTGTGGTTATGCGCCCATGATGCAGTTGGGCAAACACTATCGTGAACACCTCACCCGCGAGCGCGTGGACGAGATCATTGAAGAATGCCGGCAGAAAGCGGGCTTGCTGAATTAGGGCAGGGATGTTTCATTTTGATTCTTGATTTTTGACTTTGAACTATGTCTGTAAAATTATTATTGGAAAAAGCGCATGTGGAAGGGATCCGCTCGTACGACGTGTATCGCCGTGAAGGAGGGTATCGCGCCGTGGAGAAGGCCCTGAAGACCATGAGCCCCGAAGCGATTGTGGAAGAGGTAAAGAAGAGCGGGTTGCGCGGACGCGGTGGCGCCGGTTTTCCCACCGGTATGAAGTGGAGCTTTATTGCCAAGCCCGAAGGCGTTCCGCGCCACCTGGTATGCAATGCCGATGAGTCGGAGCCGGGTACTTTCAAAGATCGCTACCTGATGGAGTTCCTGCCGCACCTGCTCATCGAAGGGTTGATCATATCTTCTTTTGCATTGGGCTCCAACGCCACCTATATCTATATCCGCGGCGAATATGCCTGGATACCCGATATCCTAGAGCATGCCATCCGCGAAGCGAAAGCAAACGGCTGGCTCGGTAAAAATATTCTGGGCACAGGCTTCGACCTGGAAATCTATGTGCAGCGCGGCGCCGGCGCTTATATCTGCGGCGAAGAAACAGCCCTGATCGAATCGCTCGAAGGCAAACGCGGCAATCCGCGCATCAAACCGCCTTTCCCGGCGGTAAAGGGTGTTTGGGATCGCCCCACGGTGGTGAACAATGTCGAATCGCTTGCCGCGGTAGTGCCCATCATCAATATCGGCGCCGAAGAATATGCGAAGATCGGCGTGGGCCGATCCACCGGTACCAAGCTGATCTCGGCCTGCGGTAATATCAACAAGCCCGGTGTCTATGAAATCGATATGACGATTTCCGTGGAGGAATTCATCTACAGCGACGAGTATTGCGGTGGCATCAAAAACGGCAAACGGCTGAAGGCCTGCATTCCGGGCGGATCATCCGTTCCTATCTTACCTGCTAACCTGCTGCTCAAAACGGCCAAAGGAGAAACCCGTTATATGAACTACGAATCGCTCAGCGACGGCGGTTTCGCCACCGGCTCCATGATGGGATCGGGCGGGTTTATTGTGCTGGATGAAGACCAGTGCGTGGTGAAGAACACCTACACGCTGGCGCGGTTCTACCGCCACGAGAGCTGCGGGCAATGCTCACCCTGCCGCGAAGGCACCGGCTGGATGGAGAAGATATTGAAGAAGATCGACAGCGGCAAAGGCGCCATGAGCGACATCGATCTGTTGTGGGATATCCAGCGAAAGATCGAAGGCAATACGATTTGCCCGCTGGGCGATGCCGCGGCCTGGCCAGTTGCTGCCGCCATCCGTCACTTTCGCGATGAGTTTGAATGGCATGTCAAAAACCCGGAAGAATGCCTGGTTAGAAACTACGGATTGGCAGGATATGCCGAGCCGAGACCCATACCTGCCTGATGAAGAAACAATGGAGTACAATTAAACGAACTGGATAATGGCTGAAGAGAAAAAATTATTTAAGGTCACTATCGACAATATAACGGTGGAAGTGGAACCGGGTACTACCATCCTCAACGCGGCGCGTTTGGTGGGTGGAGAAGTGGCGCCTCCGGCCATGTGCTACTACAGCAAGCTGAAAGGCAGCGGCGGTAAATGCCGCACCTGCCTGGTGGAAGTGGCGGCCGGCTCAACGGCCGATCCGCGACCCATGCCGAAGCTGGTGGCAAGCTGCCGCACCACGGTGATGGACGGTATGATCGTGAAGAATATTACCAGCGAACGCGTGCAGGATGCCCGCGCCGGCATTGTTGAGTTCCTGCTGCTGAACCATCCGCTCGACTGCCCCATCTGCGACCAGGCGGGTGAATGTCATCTCCAGGAACTCAGCTACGAGCACGGCAAAGAGGGCACCCGCTATGAATTCGGCAAACGCACGTTCAAAAAGCACGACCTGGGTCCCTATATCCAACTGCACATGACGCGCTGCATTCTATGCTACCGCTGTGTATTCGTGGCCGACCAGTTGACCAACAAGCGGGTCCACGGTGTGCTGGATCGCGGCGATCATGCCGAGATCGCTACCTATATCGAAAAAGCACTGGACAATGATTTTATCGGCAACGTGATCGACGTATGCCCGGTGGGCGCGCTGACCGACAAGACTTTCCGGTTTAAGAACCGGGTGTGGTTTACCAAGCCGATGGATGCGCACCGCGACTGCCCCACCTGCTGCGGGGAAGTGCAGCTCTGGATGCGCGGCGACGAAGTATTCCGCGTTACGGCCCGCAAAGATGAGTGGGGGGAGATCAAAGACGCGAGCGATGGTAAAACAGGCTGGATTTGCAACGAATGCCGCTTTGAGAAGAAAGACGCAAAAGACTGGATCATCGATGGACCCACCCACGTGTCGCGGCATTCGGTGATCTCTGCCAACCATTACGAAAAAGTGATACAGCCGCAGGAAACCCTGCCTGAAGTGATGGGTGGCCGCAACCCGAAGTTGCTGATGGACATCCACAGCATCAGCGAGGTGAACCGGCCCGATATACACCTGAGCGAAATTGAAGGCCCGGCGCATAGTGATGACTTCAACGAACCGTGACGGGAATATATGGTGTACGGTTGGGTAGGGGTTTGAGGAAGGTTTTGGATAAAGTATTCAGGGATTTTGACTTTTGATTTTAAACGATATGTTCAGTTTATTGGCTATTACTACAGAATTTCTCATTGAAAAAGCGGTGCTGATCACGGTGGTTATCGCCGTTTCGCTGGTTATCGCCATGTATTCCACCTGGGCGGAAAGAAAGGTGGCGGGTTATATCCAGGACCGCCTGGGCCCCAACCGCGCGGGCTGGGGCGGACTGCTGCAGCCCCTGGCCGATGGTCTCAAGCTGTTTATGAAAGAAGAGATCATTCCCAGCGCATCCAATAAGTTCCTGTTCATACTGGGTCCCGGCCTGGCCATGCTCACGGCCATGATGACCAGCGCGGTAATCCCCTGGGGCAATAAGATCGAGCTCTTTGGCCGCACCGTTGATTTGCAGATCGCCGATATCAATGTAGGCATCCTCTATATTTTCGGGGTGGTAAGCATGGGAGTGTATGGCATCATGATCGGTGGCTGGGCGTCGAATAACAAGTTTTCCCTCCTGGCGGCCCTGCGCGGCGCCTCGCAGATGATCTCGTACGAACTGGCCATGGGTATGGCCATCATCGCCCTGCTGATGATCTCCGGCTCGCTCAGCCTTAAGACCATTGTTGAGCAGCAAAGTACCGGCTGGTGGAATTTCTTTTACCAGCCCCTGGGGTTCCTGATCTTTATGGTCTGTGCGTTTGCGGAGTGTAACCGTACCCCGTTCGACCTCCCCGAGGCGGAAAGCGAGTTGAACTTCGGTTATCACCAGGAATACAGCTCCATGAAGCTGGGCTTCTACCTGTTTGCAGAATACATCAATATGTTCATCAGCAGCACGCTGATGGCCACCCTGTATTTTGGCGGTTATGACATTCCTTTCGTCAACGATGCCCACCTGCTGCAAAGCCTGGGTACCAACCTGACCGCCGCCCTGCAGATGGTCGCACTTTTCGGAAAGATTTTCTTCTTCATATTTTTCTTTATGTGGGTACGGTGGACGGTTCCGCGTTTCCGGTACGACCAGTTGATGAACCTGGGCTGGAAAGGAATGATTCCGCTGGCACTCGCTAATATGGTGATCACCGCCGCTTTTATGCTGTGGCGCCACGGTTAAACTTGGAGAGAAAAGACAATACAGATAATTTTACGCCGCCGATATGGAAGCATTAACCAATAGATCAAAAGCAGTAGACCGCCGGCCGATGTCGGTTTGGGAGAAAGCCTACCTGCCCGAGATCGCCAAGGGAATGGGGGTGACCCTGAAGCACTTCTTCAGGAAAAAGCCTACCATCAGTTTCCCCGAAGAAACACGACCTTTCAGCCCGGTGTTCCGTGGCCTTCATGTGCTGAACCGCGATGAAAAGGGCCGGGAGCGGTGTACCGCCTGCGGACTCTGTGCCGTTGCCTGCCCGGCAGAAGCCATCACCATGGAAGCTGCTGAACGCAAGGAGGGCGAGGAACATCTCTACCGCGAAGAGAAATATGCAGCCCGCTACGAGATCAATATGC
>JAKPBL010000010.1 GCA_029778965.1 Bacteroidota bacterium | reverse complement strand
TCTACCGAAAATGCGCCACCTGCCTCCAGCAGCTCAACCGCCTCGGGAAAATCATCGTAATCGGGGCCAAAGATGACCGGCACCCCGAATACGGCGGCTTCAAGGATATTGTGCAGCCCATCACCGCCGAATCCGCCGCCGATATAAGCCAGGTCGGCATATTTATACAGGCGCGACAGCAACCCGATATTGTCGATGATCAATACCCGGAAAGCGTGACCGGGCTGCGGTTCTTTCTTCCAGGCAGAATAACGGATGCTGTTGTGCACCAGTTTTTCAATGTCCGTCAGGTGCTCTTCGCTGATCTCGTGCGGTGCGATGATATAGCAATAACCGGTTCGGGTATTGCAGTAATGGTCGAGCTCTTCTTCGTCTTCGGGCCAGGTACTGCCCGCTACCAGGGTAGGCCGTCCCGCAGTAAAGGAGGTTATTTCCGGCAGGTCGATGGGCGTGGAGGCAGTTGCCGATACACGGTCGAACCGGGTATCACCTGTAAGGTATACTTCGCCAATACCGATGCTTTTGGCGAGCGCTACAGAAGGCGGTTGCTGTACAAACAGCGCCCTGAAGCAAAACAGCATGTGCCGGTGCAGGGCACCGTACCAGCGGAAGAAAGGCTGCGAGGGGCGGAACAGCCCCGAGACCAGCAAAACGGGTATTTTCTGCCTATGCAACTCGTTCAGGTAATAATACCAAAATTCGTAGCGAACCCATAATACCAGCGCCGGTTGCAGCAACTGTACAAATTGCTTTGCATGCCGGGCGCTGTCCATCGGAAGATATACTACCCAGTCAGCCCCCGCGTAGTCCTTTCGCGCCTCGAAGCCCGAGGGTGAGAAAAAGCTTATTAATACTTGATAATCAGGGTGTTTTGCTTTTATGGCCTCCAATACGGGGCGTCCCTGCTCAAATTCTCCCAGCGATGCACAATGCATCCATAACAACGGGCGTTTTTGCCTCGTCGCCAACTGCCGCTCCAGGCGGCAGGCCCAGTTTTGCCTTCCCTCTATCCAGCGTTTCGCTTTGGGATTGAAAAGGGCAACGATCTGTACGCCGCCGGCATAGAGAAGTAGAAAAATATTATATAGTAGAATGCTCACGGAATCAAAGGGTTAAACTGATACAAAACTAAATTCAAACTTTCACCCTACCTATATTTTGCTATTTTTGTGCGCATTTTAAAAACAGGCAGCATGCATCCGATACAAATGGTCGATCTCAAGCGTCAATATACGCATATCAAAGAAGCGGTGGATGCAGCCATTCATGAGGTCATCGATAATACGGCTTTTATCAATGGCAAGGCGGTGCAGGATTTTACGGGAGCGCTGGCAAATTACCTGTCGGTAAAACATGTTATCCCCTGCGCCAACGGAACAGACGCCCTGCAAATAGCCATGATGGCGCTGGGACTGGAGCCGGGCGACGAAGTGATTACGCCTTCTTTTACGTATATCGCTACCACCGAAGTGGTGGCCCTGTTGCGTTTGAAGCCGGTGTTTGTGGAAGTGGACAAAGCGGGTTTTTGCATGGACCCCGAAGCGCTCGAAAAAGCCATCACGCCTAAAACAAAGGCCATTGTACCGGTACACCTGTATGGACAGGCGGCAGATATGGAAAAGATCATGGCCATTGCACAGAAGTATAACATACCGGTGATCGAAGACAATGCCCAGGCCATCGGATCCGACTATTATTTCAGTGATGGAACCAGGAAAAAAACCGGCGCGATCGGCACCATCGGCTGCACCTCGTTCTTCCCGTCAAAAAACCTCGGCTGTTATGGCGACGGCGGTGCGATCTGCACCAACGACGATGCGCTGGCGGCGAAAATGCGCATGATCGCCAATCACGGGCAGTCGGTTCGCTATTACCACGATCTCGTTGGCTGTAACAGCCGGCTCGACAGCATACAGGCGGCGGTGCTGAACATCAAATTACCGTTGCTGGATACCTATATAGCGGCGCGGCGCGCGGCGGCAGATTATTATGACAAAGCTTTTGCCGGTCATCCAAACCTCACCGTTCCGTTCCGTTACCCGAATAACAAACACGTATTTCACCAGTACACGCTGCTGGTGGAAGGTGCCGACCGCGACGCATTGCACCAATACCTGGCAGAAAAGAAAATACCCTCGATGATCTATTATCCCGTGCCCGCGCACCGGCAGAAAATGTTTGCCGCCTTCGGATCGGGCGAGCAGGTATTGCCGGTTACAGACTGGCTTACCAGCCGCGTGATTTCGCTGCCCATGCACACGGAGCTCGACCAGGAACAGCTTGCCTATATCACTGAAACCGTTTTATCATTTTTACCATAATCATTAAGCTATGAAGATTGCAGTTGTTGGAACAGGATATGTTGGGTTGGTGACTGGAACCTGTTTTGCAGAAACAGGGAACGAAGTTTTTTGCGTGGACATAGACAAGAGCAAAGTTGACAAGCTGTCGAACGGGGAGATCACTATTTATGAGCCGGGACTGGAAAAACTTTTTTTGCGTAACCTGAAGGAAGGGCGGCTGAAGTTCACCACGCAACTGGCAGAAGGCATTGAAGAAGCACAGATCGTTTTCCTGGCGCTGCCTACGCCACCTGGTGAAGATGGTTCGGCCGATCTGAAATATGTACTGGGTTGCGCCGAAGACATCGGCAAGCTATTGAAAGACTATAAAGTGCTGGTGGATAAAAGTACGGTACCGGTAGGTACTGCTGAAAAAGTGCGCGCCGCCGTGGCGAAGAATGCAAAAGTTGAATTTGACGTGGTGTCCAACCCCGAGTTTTTGCGCGAAGGAGTGGCGGTAGAGGATTTCATGAAACCCGATCGGGTAGTGATCGGTGTTAGCAGTGATAAAGCGCGCAAACTGATGGGCGACCTGTATGCACCCTTTGTGCGGTCGGGCAACCCGGTCATTTATATGGACGAACGGTCGGCCGAGCTGACCAAGTATGCAGCGAACTCTTTTCTGGCCACCAAGATTTCATTCATGAATGAGATCGCGCAGTTGTGTGAAAAGCTGAATGCAGACGTTGACATGGTGCGCCGGGGCATCGGCAGCGATGACCGGATCGGCAAGCGCTTTTTGTTCCCGGGTATCGGCTATGGCGGCTCCTGCTTTCCCAAAGACGTGCAGGCCCTGGTGAAATCATCGAACGAAGTGAATTATCCGTTCAGAATACTGAATGCCGTGATGGAGGTGAATGAAAAGCAGAAGCTGCACCTAATACCGAAGATCAAAGCCTATTTCGACAATAACCTGCAGGGAAAACATTTCGCTTTATGGGGACTGGCTTTTAAACCGAATACCGACGATATACGCGAAGCGCCGGCACTGTACATGATCGACGCACTGTTGGCAGCGGGCGCTACGATAACCGCTTTTGACCCTGAAGCCATGAAAAATGTAAAGCAGCTGATAGGCGATAAGATCGGCTTTTCCGAGAACCAGTACGATGCCCTTAAAGGCGCCGATGCATTGATCATCGCTACCGAATGGAATGAATTCCGTACGCCCGATTTTCTCAAGATCGTGACCAGTCTGAAAACCAAAACCATTTTCGACGGGAGAAACCTGTTTGACACCGCTGCCATCGCTGAACTTGGTTTCCACTATGAAAGCATAGGCCGTAAACCAGTTTTTTAACCGCTGAATAACCACCCATGGCTGCAAAAAGAGTATTAATAACCGGCGCTGCCGGCTTTCTCGGATCGCACTTATGCGACCGCTTCATCACCGAAGGCTATCATGTTATCGGCATGGATAATCTTATCACGGGCGATCTGCGGAATATCGAGCACCTGTTCAAGCTGTCGAATTTCGAGTTCTACCACCACGACGTAAGCAAGTTCATACATGTTCCGGGAGA
>JAKPBL010000264.1 GCA_029778965.1 Bacteroidota bacterium | reverse complement strand
CATGCAGGAGAGCTGGCTCCAAATGCTGCTGCAGCGCATCAGCTATTTCAGCCTGCGCTTCTTTTTTTTCCTGTTTACTTTTTATTATCGCCAGCAACGATAAACCGCCCTTCGCGCCAGCAGATATACAAGCCCATGATCAATACGAACCAGCCGAAAACTTTTTTCAGCTTTCCTGCAGGCACCCGTCGCGCAAAATAGGTGCCGATCAATATGCCGGCTACCGACAACGCGGTGACCGTTAGCAGCAAAGGCCAGTTGATGGCTTCGTGGTGAGAAAGATCGCCGGCAAAGCCCACCAGTGATTTGATGGCGATGATCAGCAACGACGTGCCTACGGCCCGTTTCATCGGCAGCCTGCCGAACAGTACCAGCACCGGTATGATCAGAAAGCCGCCACCGGCGCCAACCAGGCCGCTGACCATGCCTTCTGCCATGCCCAGCACAAAAAGGAAAGGTGTGGATGTGCTTCCTGCAGCCACCGGCCGCTCCGCTTTTTTTTCGGGTATCATGGTGATGGCGGCAGCGATCATCAGGGCTGCAAAAAGCAATAGGAGGAAACGGCCCTTGGTGACGGGCTGGTCGCCCACGTAGAAAATAATCGCCGGAATGGCCGGCAGCAGGAACGACCGGGTAAGAAATACCACGAGTAAAGAAGGAATGCCGAATTGCAGGGCGGCGAGCAAGTCCACTTCCTGCTGCAGGTATTTAGGATAAACAGCCACCAGGCTTGTAGCGCCCACGATGAAAAGCGAATAAGCGGTAGCAGTAACGGGGTCCACCGCCAGCAGGTATACCAGCACAGGTACGGTAAGAATAGAGCCCCCGCCGCCAATAAGGCCCAGGGTCAGTCCGATCATTAAAGCAGCCAGGTAGCCGGCAATCATGCAACAGGTTTTCGTGTTTCAGCCGCAATATAGGTATTGAATTTTGTTAGTTTTGTACATCAATAATGTCTATGGGAATACTAAGACAATTGGCCGAATACCTCTACATCAAAAAAAAGGATCCCCGTGCGCCCAAAAGCAAATGGATCGGTTATATGCATGGCATCAACCGGATATCCCTTTTTATGTTCCTGGCCGGCTTGCTGTTCATGCTGATCCGGTTCCTGTTCTTCCGCCGTTAGGCGCCCAGAAAACCGACGATGATGGCAGCCGCCTGGGAAGAGGCAGCGCCCCCTTTGCGGAGTTCGGCTTTTAGCGCCGTATAATCTTCGAGTATCCGTGACCGATAGGGGCCGTCGGCCAGCAATTGCTCCAACTCCTTTTCCAGGTTGGCGGTGTTCAGCTCGTCTTGTATCAGCTCTTTCACCACCAGCCGGTCCATAATCAGGTTCACCAGCGAAATGAATTTTACTTTGATAAGCCGTTTGGCTATCTGGTAAGATATGGCAGACCCTTTGTAGCAAACCACCTCGGGAACGCCGAAAAGCGCCGTTTCAAGGGTAGCCGTACCGGAGGTGACGAGGGCGGCGCGGCTTTGCATCAGCAGGGCGTAGGTACTGTTGCTGGCGGCGCCTACATTGGGATAACCGGCCAGCATGGGCGCGTAGAAATCGTCGGGCAGTCCCGGCGCACGCGCCACCACGAAGCGATGGTGCGGAAAGAAACGTGTAACCGAAAGCATGACCGGCAGCTTTACCAGTATCTCCTGTTTGCGGCTGCCGGGCAGCAGGGCGACCAGTTGCGGATCTGGTTGCAGCTTGGCGTTCTCGGTTTTGAAACGGTCGATCACTTCCACCAGCGGATGCCCCACATAATCGACCGCATAATTCCACCGGTCGTAAAATGGCTTTTCGAAGGGCAGGATCACCAGCATCTTGTCGATGTCGCGCCGGATCGATTTAACCCGGTTCTCTTTCCAGGCCCATGCCTGGGGCGAAATATAGTACACTGTTTTATACCCTGCTTTCCGGGCCCATTTGGCAATGCGCAGGTTGAAACCGGGGTAGTCAATGAAAATAATACAGTCGGGCTGGTAAGCGGCGATGTCCTGTTTGCACAAGGCAATATTGCGGAAGATCGTACGCAGGTTCGACAATACCTCTACAAAGCCCATGAAGGCGAGGTCGCGGTAGTGCACCACCAGCTCGGCGCCCGCCGCCTGCATCAGGTCGCCGCCCCAGCACCGGCATTGGGCATGCGGGTCTTTTTCCCTGAGTGCGCGGATGAGATTGCTGCCATGCAGGTCGCCGCTGGCTTCGCCGGCGATGAGGTAGTATTTCATGCAGCGAATTTAGCCAACCAGTTTGAGCAACAGCACAGCCAGGCCATATATCAGGGTAGCGATGAAAATGCCTTTGGCGGTTTTGTCGCGCCGCGTATTGATGTAAACGGTAAAAAGAATGGCGTTGGCCACCAGCGAAATACTGCTTACGCCGGTGAGCAGCGACTTGTAGGTGCGCAGGTAGCTGATGAACTCGGTAAAGCCGACATGGCGCGGCAGGAAAGCCACGAGATAGTAAACGACCAGCCCCACCAGCGGCGCCAGCAGCCCCAGCAAAATCCCCCACTGCAAATGATCTCTTTTAAACATGGCTATTTCCAGCTTTTTTCGAGTTTGGACTTAAGAACGTAATTGGTGAGATCAAATTGTACGGGCACTACGCTTACATAACCGTTTTCCAGGGCCCATACATCGGTATCTTTTCCCTTGTCGAAGTTCTGGAATTCGCCTGTCAGCCAGTAATACATGCGGTTATGCGGATCCTTTCGTTCGATGAAATCTTCTTCGTATTTGGCATAAGCCTGGCGGCATACTTTCATGCCGCGGATCTCTTCAAGCGGCAGCCGGGGAATGTTGACATTCAGCAATAGGTGCTTGTCGAACTTTTGCGCAAGCACCAGCTCGGTAATGCGGCGCGCGTAGGCGCGGGCGGCCGTGAAGTCGGCTTCGATCGAATAATCGAGCAGGGAGAAACCGATGCTGGGAATGCTTTCGATGGCCGCTTCCATGGCGGCCGACATGGTTCCCGAATAGATGACATTGATGGAATGATTGGCGCCATGGTTGATGCCGCTCACGCAGATATCGGGCTGTCGATGCAATACCTTATCGACCGCCAGCTTAACGCAAGCGACCGGCGTGCCCGTGCACTGGTAGGCTTCGATGCCTTCATACACGCTAACGGGCGACAGGCGCAGCGGAGAACCGATGGTGATCGCATGACCCATACCCGACTGGGGCTTATCGGGCGCCACCACCACTACTTTGCCCAGTCCGCGTACGGCTTCCACCAGGTTTTGAATACCCGGGGCGGTTACTCCATCGTCGTTGGTGACCAGGATAACAGGCTCTTTTTTCCGGGTTTTTACCGTCGGGCCGCTTTTGACGGCAGGTGCAGCTTTCTTTTTTGTAGGCATAATGCTGAAATGGCCCTCAATTTAGTGCAAGTAGCCGCAGCCCACCCCAAAAAATTACTTCCTTTTCTTGTTTTGGATAAATTATTTAGTATTTTTACCTAAATATTTAGCATGTCTTTTGCCGGAAAAAACCTCAAATACCTGCGTAAGTTGCGGGGCTGGACACAGGAAGAATTTTCGAATAAGCTGTCGATCAAGCGTTCGCTGTTGGGTGCCTACGAGGAAGAGCGGGCGGAACCGAGACTGGAGGTGCTGGAACTGGTGAGCGAGATATTCAAGGTAAGTCTCGATGAATTGTTTTTGAAGGACCTGGGCGACACCCGCGGCAGCTATATTGCCCGGCGGCGCGCGCAAAAGCTCGCCAGCGCGCCGATGGATATCCAGTTCGTACCGGTAAAAGCGGCGGCAGGTTACCTGGCGGGATATGCGGATCCTGAATTTATCGACGAGCTGAATACATTCACCCTGCCTATGCTGGCTCCCGGGCAGTACCGCGCGTTTGAGATCGTGGGCGATTCCATGCTGCCCACGCCGAGCGGCTCGGTGATCGTGGGCGAAAAGATAGAAGACCTGGAGTCGGTCAAGAACAGCAATACCTATATCGTCGTTTCGCGGCAGGAGGGCATCGTTTACAAACGGATCATGAAATCGCCGAAGTCAAAAACCCGGTTGACCCTGGTCAGCGATAACCCCGTGTACCAGCCCTACCAGGTCGAAGCCAATGATATAGTAGAAGTATGGCAGGCGCAGATGATCATTACCCGCGCCAACCTGCAACAACGGTGGGACGTGAACCAACTGGCTTCGCTGGTCAATAACCTGCAGGAACAGGTAACCTCGCTGAAGAAGAAAATGAATTAAACTTGGTTGTTTTTTAGTTTTATGGGTTAGTAAAGCCGCCTCTGTCAAGAGGCGGCTTTTGGTTTTTACGATGGCGGACATTAAAAATGTATTTTTATTAATACACTTTTACTTGTAAATTGTATTTTGAAAAATACACTTTTATGGACATTTTGTATGAATTCCAGGACAGTTTGCTGGCGCAAACCACGGATGATTTTTTCAGGTACCTGATCGACGAGATCAACTGGAACCAGCGCATGCTGGCCATCAAAGGCCCGCGGGGTACCGGTAAAACCACCATGATCCTGCAATACATCAAGTACCGGTTACAAAAGCCCAGGGAACAAGTGCTTTATATTACGGCCGACCATTACTGGTTCTACACCCATAACCTGGTGGAAACGGCAGATACATTTTACAAAAACGGCGGCCGTTACCTGTTCATCGATGAAGTGCATAAATACCCCCACTGGTCGCGTGAGCTGAAGAATATATATGACGGCTATCCGCAATTACGCATCGTATTTTCTTCGTCCTCGGCATTGGATATCTATCGCGGCGAGGCCGATCTCAGCCGCCGGGTGATCACCTATGAGCTGCCTGGTCTTTCGTTCCGGGAGTTCCTGGTATTGCAGGGCTTTCCCCATATGCAGGCATATAAATGGGCCGACATCCTGAAAAAACACGTCGCCATCAGCGGTCATATAAAAGAACAGTTGCAGCCGCTGCCCTGGTTTAAGAAATACCTGCAATGGGGCAACCTGCCTTTGTTCGTAGAAAGCACCCATGCAGCTATTCCTTTGCGGCTGAGCCAGACCATCAATACGATCATTGAAACCGACCTCAGCTATGCTGAGTCTTATACGGTGGCCACGGCCTTTAAAATCAAAAAGCTGCTGGGCGTATTGGCAGAATCGGCGCCTTTCAAACCCAATGTAGCCGCGCTTTCCCGCAAAATGGATGTAGGCCGTGAATATATCTATGCCTGGCTGCAGCACCTGCAAAGAGCCCGGCTCCTGAACCTGCTGCACGCCGACAACAAAGGTGTTTCGGCATTGCAGAAGCCTGACAAGATCTACCTCGAAAACCCTAATCTTGCCTTTGCATTGAAAGCGGTGCCTGAAACGGGGAATATCCGCGAAACTTTTTTACTGAACCAGCTCATCAATATGAAATACACGGTGAGCCTGCCCGATAGCGGCGATTTCAGGGTGCATGATACGATCGTAGAAGTGGGAGGTAAAAGCAAAACCGCCGCGCAGGTAAAGCACAAAGGAAAATACATCATCGCCGCCGATGAAATAGAAACGGGTATCGGCTCCAAAATACCGCTATGGCTGTTCGGAA
>JAKPBL010000662.1 GCA_029778965.1 Bacteroidota bacterium | reverse complement strand
ATCAGCTTCAAAGCCCTGCGGAATACCCAATACGGCCACATATTCTTTCGACGGCATTTCGCGGGCGATATTGCCCGCGCTGAAAAATACCCGGGCTACAGAAATGCTTTCATTGTCGTTCAACGCCTCGATGATCTTGCCGCTGGTGGCCGTATGGTCCTCGTCAATAACGGCAATCTCCATCTTGGTCACCTTCCCTTTTTTGTACATGTTGATGGTGATGATACCGTACAAAAGGGGGGCGCCGAAGAATATCATCACCATCACATTATTGGAAAAGATGCGCTTCCATTCCGTATTCAATAACCGAAAGAACTTTTTCATCACCGGAGGTTTGGTTGATTACTGTTGCAGCAGTACAGATGAGTTGTTGTAGAGTCCGGCAGCGTCTGCGGGTTGTAGCGGCAAGACCTTCAGCTCATAAAATGCTTCGCCTATTTCCCGGTTCGGCGCAGTGCTGGTGTTGTCTGCATAACGCGGCAATTGTTTGACCATAGCGATTTTCCCGGCCACGACTTTGCCGGTGCCGGGCACCGCGACCTTCACTTCCTTACCCACCGGATAACCATTGATCGCTTTCTCTCCAATGGTAAACCGGAAATAGTTTTCACCCTGCTTGTACCCGGTAAACAGAGAATACCCGGGTGTGGCAAGCTCGCCTTCTTTCAGCGTAACTGATTCCAGCAACATATCGGCGGGCGCCGTTATAACCGTTTCACGGGCTGCCTGCAACACTTCATTGCGGGCGCCGACCGCTCTTGCCACCTGCCCGCGGGCGCTGCTGATCACTTCGGGCCGGGCGGTGGCCACTTCTTTCTGTTTCGCTTTTATAGCGCTTACCTGCGCCTGGGCCGCCAGGTATTTCGATTTTACCTCGTCGAATTTTTGTGCGGGCACCAATGAGTCGGCAAACATATTCTCCATACGGGTAAACGATTGCTGCGCAAAATCGAGCTGCGCCCGGGCTGCTTCCAACTGGCTCTGCAATTGCTGCAACTGTTCGCCGGTAGCGCCATGCTGTGCCATTTTCAATTGTCCTTCTGCGCTGGTGATCGCACCGTTTGCCTGCTCCAATTTGGCGCGCAGCTCGGGAACATCGATAACGGCCAGCGTGTCGCCCTTGTGAACCGATTGTCCTTCCTGCACATAGATCTTTTCAATGCGGCCGGCGATTTTAGACGTAACGCTGATGCTTTCGAGCTTCACTTTCCCTTCGGGTTGCGAAACGGGTTGCTGCTGCTGGCCACAGGCGGCAAATAAGAGCGCCGGGCAGATGATGATGGCTGTATGATAACGGGTCATAACTGTTTGTTTTGGTGGGTGAGTGCTAGGGGTTGTTCAATAAAAGGCCGTTCAGTTCGGCTGCTTTCAGTGCGGCCTGCCGCTGGTCATACACAGCCTGCTGGTATTCGAACTTTGCTTTTTCCACGTCATTGAGCGCATCCAGCACTTCCGTCAGCGCAGCGAGACCGTTTCGGTATTGTTTATCGACAAAATCGTAGGTGTCTTCGGCCAGTTTTATCTCCGCGTTTTTCAGCGCCAATTTTTGTGTGGCCATGTTATAATCCTCTTTCAGCTTATCCTGGCCCAGCCGGATCATATCTTCTGCAGATTTTTTCTGCACTTCCAGTTGCTGCCTTTGCAGCACCGCCTTCCGCGCGTTATTCCTGGCTGTTAGTCCGTCGAAAACATTCCACTGCAACCGCACGCCGGCAAACCACCTCGGGTCAAGCAGGGAAAGGTCCTTATCTCTCAGTTCATACTGTCCGAAAGCCGCAAGCTTGGGAATATAATCAGACATGGCTGCCTTTTCCATATAACCTGTGGCCGCAATGCCTTCATCGAGCGCTTTGATTTCGGGGCGTGTATTGGTCAGGGCTTCCGGGGCCAAAGCCACCGCCACCAGCTCGGGACGGAGCAATTGCAACTCCTCATCGGGCATATCCGTCAATTGATGCAGCTTATAGCGTAGCAATTGCATATTGGTCTTATTCTCCAGTTTTTTCACTTCCAGCTTCTGTTGCGCCAGCTCCAGGCGTTTACGGTCGAGGGGCGTAGCCAGCCCATTTTGGATAGCGGCCGTTACAAACCGTGTTTGTTCGTTCAATATTTTCTCCGACGACCGGATAATGGCATCTGCATTCTGCAGCAGCGCCATTTTATCATACACTTCCGCTACGTCGATCCACAATTTGGTTTGCTGTTTTACGGCCAACTGGTCATATACCCGCTGCTGGTGCTGGTAGGCCTTCAGGGCATTGCTCACCTTAAAGCCGCTGAACAGCAGCCATTGGGCATTGACATTGCCCTTGAGGATATTTTTTCGCTGGATAGGGTCCACTTCCTGCAGCGGTATCCCCGGCGGCAGAGCGGCGTTAAAGCCCATACCCAGTTTTTCCTTGATCAGCAGGCCTTGTGTACCCATCAGCAGGGTTTGCAGGTTCTCGGGAAAAACAATGTCGTCGTTGAGCCGGGTATAGGTACCGGTAAATGCCACCCTGGGCAGGAAACTGAATCGCGCGGACTGCATATCCACCGTCGTTTCCTCTTTTTGGAGGCGATACAATTGCAGCGTATCATTTTTTTCCGTCGCCTTCTGGTATAATTTTTTTACCTCCTCATTAAAGAACTGTGCATGAGATTGCGTGAAGGTCCACAGCAATGCCCATAATAGGATTGGCTTTTTCATTATCCGGGAGCTGGTTTAAAATGTATTGCACGCTAAAATTAGCGATGATTCGACTGCCATTCAATTTCGGAAAAATAACGCATCGCCGCGCAGTACCAACCACATATAAATTATTTTGAGAATACACACCACCTCGGTAAATTCGAAGTGGCTTTAGATGCA
>JAKPBL010000653.1 GCA_029778965.1 Bacteroidota bacterium | reverse complement strand
GGTGCGGATCTTTGCCAAAATCAGGGAACAGGTGCCGAGCAAGCTCCTGTTCGTAGGCGACGGTCCCGAACGACCGGGCGCCGAATGCCTGAGCCGCGACCTGGGCATACAGGAAGAGGTTCGTTTTGTCGGCAAGCAGGAGCAGATGGAAGAGATACTGGCCATTTCAGACCTGTTCCTGCTGACCTCCGAATATGAAAGTTTCGGCCTGTCGGCACTTGAAGCCATGGCAGCCGGCGTACCGGTGATCAGCTCCAATGCCGGGGGGCTGCCCGAAATCAACATCAACGGGGTGACCGGTTTCCTTGCCAATGTGGGCGACATAAACAGCATGGCCGGCCATAGCATCGAACTACTGCAGAACAAAGAGATGCTGGAACAGTTCCGGGAAAATGCGCGGAAGCAAAGCGACCGCTTCGATATACACTATATCGTACCGCTGTACGAGGCGCTATACAACCGCTTTCTGCAGGAAGGCGTGCAAACGGAAACGGCTTTCAGCGACTATGTGAACTGAGTTGGCGAAGGCCGCGCTATTCTATTGCATAGATACAGTTGTCGGCACTTCCGAAATACAATACCCCGTTATCGATCCACACGGTAGAAAGGATACTTCCCATCGTTAAAAAAGCATCGTACAGTGCGTTGATATCATCTCTGTGCTTTGCAATCACGTCTTCCCGTATCTTTTGGGAAGCATCAAAAAAAACAGCATGGTTCTTCCGGCTTAAGGTGGTCTGAAAAACCACCGAAACCTTTCCTGTAAGGATATCCAGCTTGTAAAGCTTGCCGTCCATACAACCAAAATAGGCTACGTTGTTGTTAATGGAAGCACTGCTGAAAACATTCAGGGGTACAAATGGCTCATACAGTTTTTCACCGTAGGTTTTTCCGAGAACAGCGATGTTGTGCGCGTCAGACATGGTTACGACCAGTCTTTCTCCTGAAAGGCTGGGAACACTCGGCCAGCTCCCCGGCTGGTGGTACACCCAATGCCCGCCTCCGTCTTTTATTTTCAACGCATATACGTTATAGTCCCTGGCGCTGAAGAAAACGGTGCTGTCGGCAACGGTTGCATTGAACTGCACTTCTCCCTTCGGGAAATAATGCTCCCCTATTGTATTGAACTTCCACCGCAGGCTGCCATCGGTATTAATACAATAGAAGAATCCGTCGAAACTTCCTGCCAGCACGGCATTGTCTGCCACTACCGGTGATGCATGTACGATACCGCCGGTTTTAAACTTCCACAACATCTTTCCCGTATGCTCGTCGAGGGCATATATATAACCATCGCCGCATCCAAAATAAACCGCCCCGTTGCTTACAGCAGGCGATGACTGGTAATAATCCCAGGTATCATAAAATTGTTCCCCTGCGGTTTGGAATGTCCATACCTGTTTTCCGGTGCCGGCGTCGAGGGCATAAAAGATGCCATCGGTGCTTATAAAGAAGAGCTTATTACCTGATGAAGCGACGGAAGACCGTATTTCGCCGCCGGCCCTGAATTTCCAGGCCAGGCTGCCGCTTTTTTTATCAAGTGCGTAGAGCGTGCTGTCGCACGAGCCGGTCAGTACCAGGTTATTGACGAGTATGGGAGAGGCGAATACTTTCCCGTTCGTTTTGAATTTCCATTTCACAGACGGCTTATCAGCTACCTGTTTTGACGAGGTGACATTTTTTCTGTCTGCTGTTCTGCCAAATTGCTGTGCGTAGGCAAGATTTGTATTAACAGAGATGATGGCAACCAGGTATGCAGCGACGGCTTTGTACATATAGCAGGATAATTCAGGTAAACTAACCGGAAACTCAGCGCAGCCAGCTTTCGGGGTTGAGGTTGATGTTTCGCTCGTTGGTGATAACGAATTCGAGCTCACCGCGGCCACTGTCTTTCTCATCGAGTTTACCCAATACCTGGCCTACTTTCACCTGCTGGCCTTTCGACACTGATACAGAAGAAAGGTTGCTGTACGTGGTGAAATATTTACCGTGCTTCAGGATAACACCCTGCACCGGCCCGATGGAGATCACCGTACTTACTTCTCCGTCAAAAACGGCTTTGATGGAAGAGCCGGCATCGGCTTCAATCGTAAGACCGGGGTTATCGACCACTACACCTTTCAGCCCTTCGTATTCCACGCGGCCGAACTTCATCGCGATCCGCCCCTGACCGACAGGCCAGGGCAGGCTGCCTTTATTCTTTTCGAAATTGTCGCTGATCAGCTTTACTTCAGCCGATGTTTCCAGCGGGCTCAGCGGCCTGTTCTCTTTCGCCGGCGCACGTTCAGCGGCGTTGTTATCAGCCGGTTTGCCGGTAGCCGATTTTGCTACGTTGTTATCGGCGGCGGTTGCTTTCCTGGCCGCGTCTTCACGGGCTTTACGGGCCGCATCTTCTTTTTTGGCCAACGCTATTTCGCGGGTGATGGCTGCCTTGATGGCCGCTTTCAGCTTAACGTCCTGCTTCTGCTTTTCGGCCATATCTTTCATCAGTTCATTCTCCTGTCCCTTGATCTCCCGTACCACGGCGTCTTTTTCCTTTTTCTCTTCGTTCAGTACTTTATATTGTTTGTTTTGCACTTCGAGCGCTTCCCGCTTTTCCGACTGGCTGTTTTTAAGCACACCCATTTTTTGCTCCAGTTGACGCTGCGTATTCAAAATGCTTTCGGCCTGTTGTTCGCGGTACTGGCGGTACGACCGCAGGTAAGCCATCCGTTTCAGGGCGTCGTTGAAATTGACGGAAGAGAAAATAAAGTTCAGAAAATCGTAGTTGCTGCGATTCTTATAGGCATAGACCACGCTGGTTTTGTATTGCTCTTTCAGCGTATCGAGCTCGGCCCGCAGCTTGAGGATGTCGCGCCAGTGCTGGTTGATATCTCCCTGGATAAGCTGGATCTGGTCGTTCATCACGTGAATCTGTGATTCGCGGAGGCGTAATTTCTTCTGCACGAGGTTCAGCTCGCTCAGGCTTTTTTTCTTATACTTCTTGGTCTGGTCGATCTGCGCCTTGAGGTCATCGATCTCTTTCTGGATCTCGGCCTGCTTTTTCTTTAAGTCGGCGCTGCTCTGCTGCGCCATACCCGCCATCGCCGTTGTCAGCAACAGCCATAAAAAAAGGGTCTTCCTCATCATGCTTCAAATATAAACTACCGTAACGTTTACTGCAGCTTATAATTTTTTGGAATGGTGAACGGATAGGCTAAACTTTCGTTAAAGCCGAATTGCTTATAATCCATCTGCACATCGATCTTCGTT
>JAKPBL010000652.1 GCA_029778965.1 Bacteroidota bacterium | reverse complement strand
GGTGCGGATGACCTTCATGACGATGTCGCTCGAAGGCTTCGCCCGCTTTTTCCTTACCATCGGCGATATCGCGTACATCGAAAAGCCGGCGGCGCTGAAAGAAAGGGTAGAGGCGCTGCAGAAAAAGATCGCCGGCAATCTCAGCGGCTAGCTGTCAGTATTTTCCAGGTGGTCAGCAATTGGCCCGTATGCCGCATGGTATGTTCAGCCGCGTGAAAATAAAGGCCGATCGTCGTGGAAGGTATTTTCTTCCGGCCCACCAGCCGCTCTGCCGTTAACTGTTCAGGTTGCACCCGGAAGAGTTTTTCAAAACAAACCAGGAATTGTTCGTTCAGGCTGTTCAGCAATGCCTCCCGGGTGGTTGAATACTCAGTACCCTCGCCGGCGAGGTAACCGAGCTGTTCGGCAGACAGGCTCTCTCCCGCTGCATAGGTGAATAACCGGTCCAGAAACCCCCTGGTATGCTGCAGGTGGAAGGCGGGCGAGGCCAACCCCGCGGGGCGCTGCCATAGCAGCCTGTCATCGCCTGTTGCCATGAGGGTGTTGATCTCGTCGCGGGCCTGCAGCAATGCGTGTACAACGGGTTGCACAAGAGCCGGGAAACCCGGAATGGCGCCCATTTGCCAGCGTTCGGCATCGCCTGGCTGCAAATGGCGTAGGGGTGGAATCGACATCATAAACGAGGGTTTGGCTGATATAAGGGCTCAGGCCGGTTGCTGCTGGTCGTACTCATATACCGCCGCATAAATGGCATGGGTTATGGCAGGCGGGAGGTCGTCGGGGTACATGCCGAAAAAATCGTCTGATACCTGGATAACAAAAGGGATAGGTTCGTCGAGGTACAACACACCCCGGTAGCCTGCCGCTTTTTCGTTGGCGAATTTCTTGCAGGCGATTTCAAATTCCTGTCCGTCGATGATGGTGGTAAAAGTATCCATACAGAAAATCTGAATATAATTGGTCAAGTTACGACAATCCGCCCCAGGATTCGGTGAACCGGCTGTTAAACCCGGTAATCACGACGGGTGCCTTTTATTTGCCCGGGCTGCTGTGGCCCTGCCGTCGTATCGGACAACGGATTATACGCCGCCGGAAGCATATTTAAAGATATTTTTGAAGCAAGATGTAAGGTTATGATAAAACTACACGAAGACTGGGCAGCGGTATGGCTGGGATTCATTCTTATAGCGCTGGCCCTGCTGGGCTTCCAGGCGCCTGTTCCGGCTTTTGGCTGGAATGGTGCGCAGCAACTGGGCGATAGCGTATTCAACGGAAAAAACCTGCTGGCGATTGGCGCCCTTTTCCTGCTGACAGCCCTGGCGGCCCTGGCCGGCACCCTGCTTACGGGCAAGCCGTTAAAGCAATTTGTCGTTGTGTTCCCGATCGTATTCCTGTTGTCGGTGCTGGCGCTGGTGCTGGCCGGTAACAAAACAGTCAAGGGACTGAACCTGGAAGCCGTGATCTTCAGCCTTACCATCGGGCTGCTGATCGGTAACCTGTTCCGGTTGCCCGCCTGGTTTCGCGCGGCTCTCAGCACCGAGCTGTTTGTGAAGATCGGGCTGGTGTTGCTGGGCACTACCATCATTTTCGGCGACGTGCTGAAAGCCGGCGCCTATGGCATTGTTCAGTCGCTGGTGGTGGTGCTGTCGGTATGGTATTTCGCTTACTGGGTGTGCAAACGGTTAGGGGTAGACGAAGAAATGGGTTTTATGATCAGCAGCGCAGTGAGCATCTGCGGCGTATCGGCGGCCATTGCCACGGCGGGTGCGATCAAGGGCGACAACAAGAAATTATCGTACGTAATTTCCATGGTGCTGATAACCGCTATTCCGATGATGATCATTATGCCCTGGCTGGCTGTGAAGATGGGGTTATCGCAAGCCGTAACCGGCGCCTGGCTGGGCGGCAGCATCGATACGACCGGCGCCGTGGTAGCCAGCGGTACCCTGGTGGGAGAGGAAGCATTGAAGATCAGCACTATCGTTAAATTTTCGCAGAATGTGCTGCTGGGGATCGCAGCCTTTGCCATCTCGGTGTACTGGTCGCTGCGCGGCGGGCAGCAAAGAACAATGGTGGATGAGAAAAAAGGGCTGGCGCTGGTTTGGGAGCGGTTTCCCAAATTTGTACTGGGCTTTTTGGCTGCGTCGTTGCTGTTTTCTTTTTTTGTATCGCCCGAAAAAACCGGCCTGGTTAAAGACGGGCTGAAAAACCTGCAGAATCTCTGGTTTGTGCTGGCCTTTACCAGCATTGGCCTGGAAACCAATTTTGCCGACCTGTTCCACCAGGATAACAGGAAACCCCTGTATGCTTTCCTGCTGGCGCAGTTGTTCAATATCGGCATTACACTCGTGGTCGCCTGGCTGTTGTTCCGGTAAAGCGTATTATACGGTGATCACACGCCAGGGTGACAAAGATCACCTGCTTTGCCGGTATGTTTTGTTAGCTTGGTGTACAAATCAACAGCTATGACAAAAAATATGGGCGGGGCAGACCGCATTATCCGGCTGGCTATTGCCGCGGTATTGATTGTTTTATATGCAACCCATGTTGTAACCGGTACGGGTGGCATTGTAGCGCTGGTGGTGGCCGGCATATTCATATTGACCAGCCTGGTTTCTTTTTGTCCCGTGTACACGCTCCTGGGCTTCAAGACCTGTAAAACGACCGGGTAAGGCTGCATCGATACCCTGTTTGTTGTATTTTAGCCGGCTGATTGTCGACTGTCGGTATGTTGCCGGAGAATACGCAAAATAATATTGATGGCACCGGGAAAAGGTTAGGGCAAATTGCCGTTTCGTGCCTGAAGCTGGGAACGATCGGCTTTGGCGGTATTGCGGGTATGGTGGCCACCATAGAAAATGAAATGGTGGTCAGGCGGAAATGGATAGATCACCGGCATTTCATGGATGTGCTGAGCGCTTCGTATATCATTCCCGGCCCCAATGCTGTAGAGGTGGTCATGCATTGCGGAAAGGAGCGGGGCGGCCGCGCCGGGCTCATCGTGGCCGGCGTTTGTTATATATTTCCTGCGATGCTGATATGCCTGCTGTTTGGCTATTTCTACCGGCAATACAGTGCTTTGCCGGGTGTGCAGCAGTTTATATTCGGCATCCGGCCGGCCACTACGGCCCTGGTGATCGGCACCGTTTTCCGGTTATCGGTGAAAACGCTAAAAAGCAATCGCGCCCTCATTGTATTGAGCCTGCTGGCTTTTGCGGGCTCTCTTTACGGCATGAACGAGGTATTGCTGATACTGGGCGCAGGTATCGCCCATTACCTCGTGGTAGCGGCAAAAGACAAGCTGCCGCTGTTTACCGGGGTTTTTTTCACCCCGTTCTTTCTACAGGTAAGCAGTCGCTTTTCAGACAGCAAGCTTTTCTTCATTTTCCTGAAAATAGGAGCCGTTTTATACGGAAGCGGGTATGTGCTTTTCGCCTATATGGAAGAAGCGCTGGTGCGCCGTAATCACTGGTTAAACCACCAGCAACTGATGGACGCCATTGCCGTGGGCCAGATCACACCGGGGCCAATATTGTCAAGCGCTACATTTGCAGGCTATCTTATCGGCGGTACGCAGGGCGGCGTACTGGCTACGGCCGGCATTTTCCTGCCGTCGTTCTTTATATCTTTTTTCCTGCACAAGGTGCTTTCCCTGGCGAGGGAAAGCCGGAAGTTGCGGCTTTTCCTGGACGGCCTCGGCGCCGCGTCCGTTTCGATAATTGCGGTGGTGGGTATTCATTTGTTCACTTCATCGGTGCAACAGTGGCAGGGAGCACTGGTTTTATCGGTATGCCTGCTTCTAACCCTGTTGTTTAAAAAGCTGAGCACGGTTGTTATTCTGCTTGCCGGCAGCATCGGCGGCTACCTGCTGCTTATGACGTGGCCGGTTGCCTGATTAGCGGGGTATTTGTTCTGTAGCAGGGAACCATGACTCCTCCGGCTTTTTCAGCCTGTCTCCACTTCTACAATATTCCATTTTACCCCGGGTCTTCTTTGTCTTCGTTAAATTTACCGGTCAAGCCAGTGTTTGAATTGAGGCATTTTAATCCGGCTCACGATCACTTCTGCATTGTGGTCGCGTTTCAGGATGATTTTTGCTTTTTCGTTGAAATGCTTGTGGATACTGTCAATGCTTTGAAGATGCAAAATATACTGCCGGTTAACACGGAAAAAATATTGCGGATCAAGCTGTTCTTCCAATTCTTCCAATGTGTGCGGAACGGCAATAATACTGCCATCTAACAGCCGGAAATGAACGATTTTATGTTCCAGGAAAATGTAATCAATCGTTTCTGCCGGGATCATCTTGTAGGTTTCGCGGTAATGCACCAGAAACCTGCTTTTGTAGTTCTTCGTTTGCGTTTGCAGCATTTCGACAATGGCCCCGATATCATCGACGGAAAATTGTGGCTGGATACGCCTGACCTTTTCCAAAGTTTCCGCCAGCTCTTCTTTTTCAATCGGTTTAAGCAGATAAGCCGCACCATATACTTTAAACGCCTGCAAGGCATATTCGTCATAGGCCGTGGTAAAAATCACGGGAGACTGGATGTCGGTTTGCTTAAAAATATCAAACGATAAACCGTCTGCCAGGCGAATATCCATAAAAATAATATCGGGTTTGGGATGTGCGTTTAACCATTCGACGCTTTCCTGAATAGTTGGTAGAATGGCGAGCAAATGGGCTTTGTCATCCAGCTTTTCCACCAGGCCTTTCAGCAGTTCGGCGTTGTAGTGCTCATCTTCAACAATCAAATACTTCATAACTCCGTTTAAATATTTAGCAAAGGCAACCGCACTTCGAAAGCAGTTCCTGTTCTTGCAATTTCCGGTTCTGTTCCTTGTAGTAATTGATAGCGTTCGCGAATATTTTTAAGCCCCATTCCGGTCGTTTTATAATCAATATTAATCGGTTGCAGGTTGTTTTTCACCGCAATAACGCCATCTCCTGAACTTTCGATGGTCAGGTATAATGGCTGTTTCAAAGTCGAAATATTGTGTTTGATGGCATTCTCAATCAGCAATTGCAACGTTACCGGCGGTATGCCCTTTGTTTTGTCGTTTTCGTGGATGTTCACTGTCAGATAAATACTTTCCCCATGCCTGATCTTAATAAGATGAAAATACATTTCTACGAATTTCAACTCTTCTTCCAGGGTAACAACATCTCGTTTTCGGGTGGTTAAAATATAGCGATAAACCCTTGACAGGTTTGATAAAAACTCCTGGGCTGACTTCTGGTCTGTTTCGATTAGTTGCGTCAGAATACTGAAGTTGTTAAACAAAAAATGAGGATCCAGTTGCAGTTTCAATACTTCCAACTCGGACTGCAGTGCATTTTCTTTCAATTGAAGTGCGTGTATTTCGAGCTTGTTGCTTTCAATCACTTTCGCTTTCCACTGTTCGAAAAAGTAAAACGAGTTGTAAAAGCTATTGACAAAAGCCGCTACTACAAGATTGACCACCAGGTAATTTCGCAATCCCAATTCCATTTCCTTGCTGATCTCCGAAGGTTCGGGCCAAATCCACTCATATACCACATTTTCGAGCGACAACAGCAGGAACATACAAATGGTGACCACGCAGGTGGTGAGAATGAAATGAGCCAAAACATTGTTCCTGAAAACTAATTTATGGTTGGCCCAGCCCGACAGCAATGCGATGATCCAAAAAAGAATGGTATACATTAAAACCCCGCCAACGATAGTCGCCAAAATATCCGACCACTTCGCGTCGTTATAGAAATCCCACCAACTGCTTTGCGGATTGAGCAGGTATTGGATAAGGTTTGCCAACGCCAACGAAACAAGTACGCCGCTCCAATGGAAAAATTTGTTCCACCGCTGCCTTACGGGGGTTGCATCGATCATTTTCATTTAGTTTCCGCCTAATGACTTATATAAAGCAATGTACGCACTTATCTCTTTTTGAATAACTAATGCATACACCAATTCTGCCTGCAAATAGCCCTGCTGAACCGTCAAAACTTCCAGGTAATTTGCCTCGCCGTATTTATACAGCATCTGCGCATCCTCAATGGCTTTGTTCATCGCTGTTTTTCGGTTATTCACCTCGCGTATCTGCTCCTTAATGTGAGTAAGATTGCTTAGCGCGGTACTGACTTCTTCCACACCGATTAATACCGATTTCCTGAAGTCGTGTACTGCGGCTTCCTTTTGATGTAAAGCTTGTTCATAAGCTGATTTAATGTTTCGCTTATTGAAAACAGGTTGTGTCAGTCCTGCGGCTACATTCCCAAATAACGAAGCCGGAACGGAAAACCAGTTGCTTGCTTTGATGGCATTCAGTCCGCCTTGTCCGGTAATTTTTAGGGTTGGATAAAAATCCGTTTTGGCAATTCCTACCCTTGCATTGGCTGCCTGGAGTTCAAATTCTTTTTGTTTGATATCCGGACGATTCGCGAGCAAATCCACCGGAATCCCTGCTTCAGGATCGGTTGGAAATAATTTTCCTTGCAGCGACTGCGCACGTTTTACCGCATTGGGATAGCTTCCCGCCAAAGTTTGCAAGGCATTTTCCTGCGCTTTGATGCTGGCTTTGATTTCCGGGATTAATGCCCTGGTTTCTGCCAACTGCGCTTCGGATTGTTTGATTGCCAAAGACGTTACATCGCCCACAGCGTACTGCGTTTTCAGCATTTGCAAAGTTTCCTGCATGCTTTTTTCTACTGATTGCGTAATGCGTAGCTGCTCATCCAAGCCCAGTAAATTGTAATAAGCTTGCGCAGATTCTGCAATTAACTGAATGCGTAACGCCCTGCGATTTTCGGCTAAGCCCAGGTAGCCGGACATTGCTTCCTCCCGTTGTCTTTTCAGTTTGCCCCAGAAATCAATATCCCAGGAGACCAAAGGCGCAAAATTGTACTCCTGGAATATAAGTCCGCCGGCAAAAGAGCCCACCATGCTGTTTTTAGAAAGCCTTTGCACGCCGGCATTGACCTGCAGGTTAATATCCGGCAGATAATTCAGTTTTATGCTTTTCAGCATTGCCTCGGCAGCCAATAGTTGTTCGGACGCGATTTGCAAATCTGCGTTTTGTTTAATTACCCGATCCAGGATTTCCTTTAATAAGGAATCGTTGAAATATTGCTGATAAGACGGCATTTCCTGCCCCTTTTCAGTTGTTTTTATCGATAGGTTATCAAAGGTTTCGGGAAGGTTGAGTTCCGGTCGGGAATAGTCTTTTGTTACGGAGCACGACTGCACCAAAACAAGCAACAGACATCCGGCGCCGATATTCTTCATAAATGATTCTTTCA
>JAKPBL010000645.1 GCA_029778965.1 Bacteroidota bacterium | reverse complement strand
ATTCTATGTAGGCAATATATGGGGAAGTGTTCTCTCGGTTCAGATCGTAAAACTGGAAAAACAACTTGAAAATAAACATAACATACTGGTTGGTCTTAAGCTGCCTGTCAGCAAGTTTTTTAACTAGGGCGCAGAACCGTCTGGTACAGGAAGCCGACAGCCTTTTTGCCTCGGGCAACTTTGTGTTGGCGGCTACCGCCTACGAACGCGTTTATTTCTTTTCTTCAGATAACGCGGGAAGGATCCGTGCCCTATTTCAGCGAGCGGAAAGCCAAAAGCATCTGCGCAATTTTTACGATGCCTATAAGTCGCTGGTACGCATCCAGTCCTTTGATGTGGATGATTCCATGCGCTGTGCCGCCAATTATCAGCTGGCGGTGAACTTATACCTGGCCAATTTTTTTGCCGATGCCGAACGCTTTTGCGCCAAGAACAGCAGCCTTCCGATAAACACCCCCGAATACAGGAGTAGCCTGCTTCTGCATGGCCTTACACTTAACGAGTTGAACAGGTATGCCTTTGCCCGGTTGAAATTCAACGAGTTTGTCGCCTCTTCCGCCTTAAATGGCCAGCAAAAGGATTCTCTTACCCGTTTCGTGGATCAGTACTACGCCGCGAAACATTTGCCCGCACTTAAATCACTAAAAAAAGCGCGGCGGCTCTCTAAGGTGATCCCGGGGGCGGGTCTTTTTTACATCGGCAAGTCAGGCAAAGCGTTTGTTAACATTGGCCTTCAGCTGCTCGCTGTTGGATATACCGGAGCCAATATCTATTTTGGCAACTATTTCAGCGCGGCCACGGCGGGATGGTTCCTGGTGAGGGCATTTTATACCGGCGGCGTCAACCAGCTTAACGACCTGGTACCCCTGGTCAATAACCAGCGCGCGCGCGGGTTCAACGATGGATTTAGAACAGCTTTTCAATCACAACTTCAACACTATGGTATATTCAATTAAACGGTCATTGGTTATTGCGTTTGTATGGTCTGCCCAATTTCTGCTGGCGCAGGAAACGCCCCTGGCTACCCTCCTGGGCCACGGCGCCGCGGTGAACAGCATCGATCTGTCGCCCGACGGCAATTACCTGGTATCCGGGGCCAAGGACGAGACGATCCGCATCTGGAACCTGAAAACCGGCCAGCAGGAAAGCACCATAAAAACCGATGGTTCATCGGTGAAGCGGGTGAATTTCAGGCCCGATGGCGCCAAATTTCTGGCTGCCCTCTATGGGCGCTTTGCCGAATACGATTTTAAAACCCTGAAAGCACGGCGCTCAAAGAAGAACACACATTCGGCCTTTGTGGAGACCTGCATTTATTCCCCCAACAGCAAGTTGATCCTGACTTCCAGCTGGCGCGACAATACCCTTGTGGCCTGGAAGGCGTCGAACTTCAAAAAGTCGATCGATCTCCAGGAGTCCGTATGGGTAGATAACGCCATCTTCAATACGGCGAGCACGCTGGTATTTTCAGGCGGTCACGATAACCTGGCCAAAATGTGGGACCTGAGCACTGGCAGCCTTTTAAAATCATACGCGGGCCACGACGACTGGATCTATGACCTCTGTCTTTCTCCCGACGAAAAAGTGCTGTATACCGGCAGCTTCGACCGTACGGTTAAAATTTGGGACGTGGCCACTGGAAAGAACATCGGCACCTTAAAAGGGCACAAAGAAGGGATTGTGTGTATTGCGCTCAGCCCCGATGGCCGCTACCTGGCCAGCGCCGGCATGGACAAAGAGATCGTGATCTGGGATCTCAGCAGCAAAACGGAGGTAAAGCGCTTCATGGCCCACGAAGCTGCCATCATGGACCTGGAATTTGATGCGGCGGGGAAAAAACTGTATTCCTGTTCAATTGATAAAACCATCAAGATCTGGAACACGGAAGGATTACACTAAAGCAGGTAAACAGCATAAAAAAAGCCGTCTCGAGGACGGCTTTTTTGTTAAGCAAAAAAACAATTAGTTATTTGAAGCTTTCAATTTTCCGGTTTTAATTGGGGTACCTTCTACAACCCAACCTG
>JAKPBL010000637.1 GCA_029778965.1 Bacteroidota bacterium | reverse complement strand
GGGCTTTCAGGCCATGACCCGCGAAAAAAATGCGGCGGCAAAAAAATGGCTGTATGAAAAGCTGGCCGCCTTAGGGTATAAAGAATAGATCCCCTCGCATACCAATTTTGTGTTATTCCCCATCAACATGAAAGGAAGAGATTTCCTCGATGCAATGACGGCCAAGGGTGTTGGCGTCCGGTCGTTTGAGATCGCGAACAGAACCTGGTGCCGCGTAAGCCTGGGCACTATGGATGAAATGAAGCTCTTTGCAGCCGCGCTGCAAAGCCTGTCGTAGTAACGTGTTTTGCACCGGCCTGCTGCTTCGGCTGCCGCCGGTACTATAAACGGTTTACCACTTCCTGCCCCATGGCCTGGGTATGCAGGATCATGTTGGCCGGAGTAGATGCGTTGGCGATGTCTTTGGTGCGATAGCCCGCCTTCAACACCTGGTCGACAGCGTTGATGATGGCGTCAGATTCTGCTTTAAAGCCGAAGGAGATATCCAGCAACAGCGCGGCCGACAGGATCGATGCCAGCGGGTTCGCAATGCCTTTGCCGGTAATATCATGTGCAGATCCATGGATGGGCTCATATACGCCTGTGCCGTCGCCGATGGAAGCGCTGGCCAGCATACCCATCGAACCCGCGATCTGCGAGGCTTCGTCGGTAAGGATATCACCAAAAAGGTTGGCGGTGACCACCACATCGTAGCGACGCGGATCTTTGATCAGCAGCATGGCCATGGCATCCACAAACTGGTGTTCGAGCTCCACATCGGGATAGTCTTTCGCTACCTGCTGCACGGTTTCGCGCCAAAGGCGGCTTGTTTCGAGTACATTGGCTTTGTCGACCGAGCAGAGTTTTTTGCGCCGGCTGCGGGCGGCATCGAAGGCCTTGCGGGCGATGCGGTCCACTTCATAGCGGCTGTATTCGGCGATATCATAAGCGGTATCACCATTGTTCTTGCGGCCCTTCTCGCCGAAATAAATATCGCCCGTCAGTTCGCGGAAGAAGAGGATATCGGCGCCTTTGAGTATCTCCGGCTTTATGCTGGAAGCTTCCAGCAGCTCATCGAATAATTTGATGGGGCGGAGGTTGGCATAGAGACCCAGTTCTTTGCGCATTTTGAGCAGTCCCTGTTCGGGACGTACTTTGGCGGAAGGGTCGTTGTCGTATTTGGGATGGCCTACCGCTCCGAACAGTACCGCATCGGAGGCACGCATTTTTTCGAGTGATTCGTCGGGCAGGGCCTGGCCGGTGGCTTCAATGGCGGCATGACCGATCAGGGCCTCATCGTACTGAAAGCTGTGACCGAATTTTTCAGCGATCTTGTCAAGCACTTTCTTGCCGGCAGCAGTTACTTCCTGGCCGATACCGTCTCCCGGTACGATGAGTATTTTTTGGGTAGCCATTGTTTATTTGCGTTGCTTTTGGAGTTGAATGGTTTGGCCCGCTAAGTTAATTGATCCGGCCTGGTTTCGGAGGGGATTTTTGTTGAATATGCGGCTCGTTGTATTTTCTCACGGAGGAACGGAGAAGGTGCTGCGAGAAACCAAAAAACCTCCTCTGCGAGGAAAAACCGCACGAAACACAGCTCATCAGCTATTCTACAGGAAGGCTATACCCGCGAATACCCACCGTTCCTCTGCGGTCTCCGCGAGAAACCCGCATACCTCTTAAATCAGGTTCAGCATTTTCTGCGTGGCCTTGATCGCCGACACCGTTTGGTCGCTATCCAGCCCGCGGGTCTTGAACTCTTTATTGTTCCACCGCCAGGTGATCACGGTTTCGCACAGGGCATCGCTTTTGCCGCCGGGAGGGATACGCACGGCATAGTCGGTGAGTACCGGCAACTCGAGCTTTTTCTGCTTGTAAACTTTCTTCAGCGCGTTCATGAAGGCGTCGTACTGGCCGTCGCCCTGGGCCTGCTCTTCAAACTTTTCGCCGTGCAGGCTGATTTGAAGGGTGGCCGAGGGCTTGAGGTTGTTGGCGTGCATCAGCACATAGCTTTCGATCCTCACCTTCTCTTCGAGTGTATTGCTGTCGAGCACGTCGCCAATGATATACGGAAGATCGGCCTGGGTCACCACTTCCTTGCGGTCGCCCAGTTCGATAATGCGTTGCGTTACTTTTTTCAGGTCGGCATCGCTGAGCTGGATGCCAAGTTGCGCGAGGTTGTTTTCGATATTCGCTTTGCCGCTGGTTTTGCCGAGGGCATATTTGCGCTGGCGACCGAAGCGCTCGGGCATCAGGTCGCTGAAATAGAGCTTGTTTTTTTTGTCGCCGTCGGCATGGATGCCCGCCGTTTGGGTGAATACATTTTCGCCCACCACCGGTTTGTTGGCCGGGATGCGGAAACCGCTGAAGGTTTCCACCAGCTTGCTGACCGAATACAGCGATTTCTCGGCCACGCCTGTTTTTACCGAGGGCATGAAATCATTTAGTACGGCAATGGCGCTGGCGAGCGGAGCATTGCCGGCCCGTTCACCCATGCCGTTGATGGTGAGGTGCAGGCCGTGTGCGCCGGCCTTGACCGCTTCCAGTATGTTTGCCGTGCCCAGGTCGTAGTCGTTGTGGGCATGGAAATCAAAATGGTTATCGGGATAACGGGTAACAATAGCCGAAATAAATTCAAACACCTCGGCCGGCGTAAGTACGCCGAGGGTATCGGGCAGCATGATCCGTTTTACCGGTTGGGTTTGCAGAAAATCGAGGTACTGGAAAACATATTCCGGCGAATGCCGCATGCCATTGCTCCAGTCTTCGAGGTATATATTGGTCTGGATGCCTTTTTTCTTTGCAAGCGCCAGTACCGCCGCCACATCGGCAAAATGCTCCTGGGGCTTTTTCCGCAACTGGTGCGTGAGGTGATTAAGGGATCCCTTGGTAAGCAGGTTCATCACCCGGGCGCCGGCCTGGATCATCCATTGTACCGATACATCGCCGTCAACGAAAGTGAGCACCTCTACTTTTTCAAGCAGCCCTTCCTGCTTTGCCCATTTGGTGATCTTTCTCACGGCATCGAACTCACCTTCCGACACGCGTGCGGAAGCGATCTCGATACGATCCACTTTTACTTCGGTGAGCAGGAGCTGGGCAATCGTTAGTTTTTCAGGAGCGGAGAAAGATACGCCGCTGGTCTGTTCACCATCGCGCAGGGTGGTGTCCATGATCTCAATCGCTCTTCGGCTGGTCGACATGTCGGGTAATTAAAAGGGCCGGGTGGTGGCAAACTGTTCGATATCTTTTTTGATGGCCTGGAGAAAATCGATATCGTCGTACCCGTTCGAAAGGTTGTCTTTTTTATACCCGTTGATATCAAAGCTTTCTTTTTCGCCGGTTGCCAGTATGGTAATGGTTTGGGCGGGCAGGCTTACTTCCAATTGGGCATTCGGATCGTTTTCTATGGCTTTGAATATCTTATCGAGAAATGCATCGCTGACCTGCACCGGCAGTATACCTACATTCAGGCAGTTGCCACGAAAAATGTCTGCAAAAAAACTCGATACCACGCAGCGAAAACCATAATCATACACGGCCCAGGCTGCGTGCTCACGGCTGCTGCCGCAACCGAAATTCTTGCCGCCTACCAATATCTTTCCCTTGTAAATGGGGTTGTTCAGTACAAAGTCTTTCTTCGGGCTATCATCACCGTTATACCGCCAGTCGCGGAACAGGTTATCACCAAATCCCTTACGCTCGGTCGCTTTCAAAAAGCGCGCAGGAATGATCTGATCAGTGTCTACGTTCTCGATCGGTAACGGAACAGCAGTAGAAGTGAGTATGTTGAATTTGTCGTAAGCCATAAACTGGTTATAATAGGGTTCTCGGGTCTGTTACCACGCCGGTTACGGCGGCGGCGGCGGCGACCAGCGGACTGGCCAGCAGGGTGCGGGCGCCGGGCCCCTGACGGCCTTCGAAGTTGCGGTTGCTGGTGCTGACGGCGTATTTGCCGGCAGGGATCTTGTCGTCGTTCATAGCCAGACAAGCGGAACAACCGGGCTGCCGCAACTGGAAGCCGGCTTCGGTGAGTATGTCGTAAATGCCTTCTTCGCGTATCTGTTGTTCTACGATATGCGAACCGGGCACAATCCAGGCGGTTACATTGTCGGCTTTCTTGCGTCCTTTTACGATGGAGGCGAAAGCGCGGAAGTCTTCTATCCGTCCGTTGGTGCAGGAGCCGATAAATACATAATCCACCTTCTTACCCAGCATCGCCTCGTCTTCATGGAAGCCCATATAGTTCAGCGATTTCTCATAGCTCGCTTTTCCGGCGCCGGTTTCGTGTGTGGCAGGAATATGTTGTGAAATGCCAATGCCCATGCCGGGATTGGTACCGAAGGTGATCATCGGCTCAATATCGGCGGCGTTGTAATGATATTCCTTGTCGAACGTGGCGCCTTCGTCGGTTTTGAGCGTTTTCCAGTACGCCATCGCCTTCTCCCAGGCCTCGCCCCGGGGCGCTTTGTCGCGGCCTTTGATATAGTTGAAGGTGGTTTCGTCGGGCGCCACCATACCGCCGCGGGCGCCCATTTCAATGCTCATATTGCACACCGTCATACGGCCTTCCATGGTCATGTTCTCAAATACCGATCCGGCATATTCCACGAAATAACCGGTGGCGCCGGCGGCGGTGAGCTGAGAAATAATATACAGGATCACGTCTTTCGGTGTAACGCCCTTGCCCAACTGACCGTCGACCTTGATACGCATTTTTTTCGGACGCGGCTGCATGATGCATTGTGAGCTCAGCACCATTTCCACTTCAGATGTTCCGATACCAAAGGCGATGGCGCCAAAGGCGCCGTGCGTGCTGGTGTGCGAATCGCCGCAAACAATGGTCATCCCCGGCAGGGTGATGCCGTTTTCGGGCCCGATCACGTGCACGATCCCGTTTTTAGGGTTGTTCAATCCCCAGTGTGAGATGCCATATTTTTTGGCATTGCTTTCCAGGGCCCTGAGCTGGTTGGCCGACAACGGGTCTTTTACCGGCTGGTCCTGGTTGATGGTAGGGGTGTTGTGATCGGCCGTGGCAAACGTACGCTCGGGGTACATCACTTTGAGGCCGCGTTGCTCGAGGCCGAGGAAGGCAACCGGGCTGGTAACCTCATGAATAAAATGACGGTCGATGAACAATACGTCGGGGCCGTCGGCAATATGCCGCACCACATGTGCATTCCACACTTTTTCGAACAGGGTGCTGGGTGATTGACTCATGGTTCTCGTTTGAAATGGACGGCTAATTTCCTAAAAAAGCGGGAAACGGAATGAATTATTTGCCTGGATGCTAACAAGCATTAGTTGGTTTAAGGTTTATGGTCTGTGGTCTTTGGTTGTGGGAGGTTATGGCGGGTACCGCAAAACTTGTAACTTCCAACAACCATAGACTACAAACCACAAACCATAAACTTTAATTACTTGTCATGTCTCGCACCAAGGTTGCCATTTTAGGTTCCGGTTTCATCGCCGATATCCATGTTGAAAGCTATCACCGGTTCATTCCGGAGGCGGAAGTGGTGGCGGTTTATTCGCGCTCGGCCGATAAGGCGCGCGCGTTTGCGGAGAAGCACGGTATTCCGGCCTGGTACAACGATCTCGATAAGATCCTGGCTGAATCGGGAGCTGAAGTGATCGATATCTGCCTGCCCAATTTTAAACATGCCGAAGCGACGCTGAAGGCAGCGGCAGCGGGTAAGCAGGTTATCATCGAGAAGCCGCTGGCGGTGACCCTAGAGGAGGCCGATGCTATGATCGCTGCCTGCAAAAAAGCAGGGGTGCGGCTGATGTATGCCGAAGAGCTCTGCTTTGCGCCCAAATATGAACGGGTGCGGCAATTGGTGAAGGAAGGCGCCCTGGGCGATATCTACATGCTGAAGCAGGGAGAAAAACACTCGGGGCCGCACAGCGACTGGTTCTACGACCGTCGTTTGTCGGGCGGCGGGGTGCTGATGGACATGGGTTGCCACGCACTGGCCTGGTTCCGGTGGATGCTGAACAACAGTAAGGTGAAAACCGTCTATGCCACCATGGATACGGTGTTTCACAAGGGGCGAACCGATTGCGAAGACAATTCGGTGGTGATCGTTGAATTTGAAAACGGCGTGATCGGCGTGGCGGAGAACAGTTGGGCCAAGCACGGCGGGATGGATGACCGCGCCGAAGTGTACGGCACCGGCGGGGTGGCCTATGCCGATCTTTTCATGGGCAATGCTGCGGTCACGTACAGCCGCAGCGGTTACGGCTATGCGATGGAGAAGGCCGATACGAGCATCGGCTGGAGCTTTACTGTTTTTGAAGAAGTGTTCAACCAGGGCTATCCGCACGAGCTGAAGCATTTTATTGATTGCGTACGCAACAACAAAGAGCCGCTGGTGACCGGCGAAGACGGTCGTGCCGTACTGGAGATGATTTGTGCCGCCTATGCGTCGGCGGGCAGCGGTAAGAAGATCGAGCTGCCTTTTCATCCGAAGGCCGACCGGCCGATCGATCTGTGGAGGTAAGGGGGATGGTGTTTAGATCGTAGCGTTTTGTTTCACGCTGATACAACAAGCGTTTTTGTTTCACGCGAGGATAAGCTTTTTTGTTTCACGCGAGGGATAAGCTTTTTTGTTTCACGCCAAGCACGCAAAGGAGCAAAGAC
>JAKPBL010000634.1 GCA_029778965.1 Bacteroidota bacterium | reverse complement strand
AGACATCAGTGGGCAGCGTTCCCGCCTATGCACGCGTTGACAGTGTAGGTCCCGTTTACAATCCGGCTGAAATATTCGACCAGTTGCATAAAGGCGACAGCGTTGTGATCATCCAGGAAGTGGATACGCTGCTGAAAAAAAGCCCCATGCTGCCTCCCTTTATGAAAAAAGGCGATAAAATGCGCCTCGGCATCCGTGTGCTCGACATCCTGAAAGATGAAACAGCAGTACAGGCGAACCAGGCCGAAGAGATCAAGGTGCAGGAAGGAAGAGACCTTGCGCTTGTAGAAGCCTACCTGAAAAAAAATAACATCAAGGCCGAGAAAGTAGGCGGCGGCGTATATGTGCTGGTGAACGAACCCGGTACCGGTCCCCTGGCTGATTCGGGCAAATTTGTTTCGGTAAAATACCGCGGCAAGCTGCTGGAAACCGGTAAGGAATTTGAAACCAACATGGAAGAAGGCCGCGATCCTTATTCTTTTCCGCTGGGCATGGGCCAGGTAATTCCCGGATGGGACCAGGGACTGAAAAAGTTCGGTAAAGGCGGCAAGGGCGTATTGTATATTCCCGGCTTCCTGGCCTATGGCATGCGTCCAGGCCCCGGCGGCAAAACCCATGAAGCCCTGGAATTTGAAGTGGAGCTGGTGAATATAGCCGACTCTGCGCCCGCACCGAAGCAAAATCCGCTGATGCCGCCTGCCACCACACAGCCGGCACACTAACAACGGTACAATACACACATGAGAAATACAATGGGCGCTTCGAAACGGGCGCCCATTGTATTTTCAGGCAGGTTGCCGTGTAACCGCCGCGACCAGCCTGATTGCTTCTACCGCTTCCTTCACATCGTGCACCCGTAAAATATGAGCGCCCTTCAGCAGCCCGATGGTGTTCAGCACGGTGCTGCCGTTCAGCGCTTCTTCGGCGGTAATGCCCAGGGTTTTGCTGATGCTGCTCTTGCGCGACACGCCTAACAGTAACGGACAACCGAGAATCCCGAACTGCTCCAGGTTATTCAGCAACTCGAAGTTCTGCGTGATTGTTTTTGCGAAGCCAAAACCGGGATCGAGTACCACGTCTTCAATGCCCGCCGCGCGGCAGGCCGCCATGCGCTCAATGAAGTAATCGCAGATATCAGGCACCAGGTCTGTATAGTTTGTCAAGGTTTGCATGGTTTGCGGTGTGCCGCGCATATGCATGCACACATAGGGAACGCCCAGCGCACCCACCGTGCGCAGCATATCGCCGTCCAGTTGCCCGCCGCTCACATCGTTCACCATTGCCGCACCGGCTTCAACGGCGCGGCGCGCCACCTGCGCGTGAAAGGTATCGACGGAGAATATCATTTCCGGAAAACGGCGGCATAAAACCGGCAGCAGGGCGGCCAGCCGGGCCCATTCTTCTTCGGGCGACATAAACCGGCTGTCGGGCCGCGTGCTCTGCGCACCGATATCGATGATCGAGGCGCCTTCGCTGATCATGGCTTCCGCCCGCCGCAGCAGGCCCGATTCGGTGTTCACCCGGTTGCCCGCATAAAAGCTGTCGGGCGTAATATTAAGAATGCCCATCACGCGTGGTGGATCGAGGGTGAGTAAACGCCCGCCGCCGTTCAAACTGTACATGCCGCTGAATGCTTATTTTTGAACGATAAAGATGATACATTTTCAGCAGCAACCATGAGCACCACTACCGATCAATACCAGGCTGTCGTTGAACGCAGCCGTGACCTTTTTCTGAAAAAGACCCGCGACTACGGTACGTCATGGCGTGTTTACCGCCCTGTGTCGGTGGCCGACCAGCTATTTATAAAAGCCAAGCGCATCCGCACCATCCAGGAAACCGGCAGGCAAATGGTGGGTGACAGTATCAGCTCCGAGTTCACCGGCATCCTGAACTATGCCGTCATCGGGCTGATGCAACTGGAGTTGTCCCCAACTGCTAAAGAAGACCTTGGCGTGGAGGAAGTGCAGCAGCTATATGACGGCAAAATAAAACAGGCCGGCGAGCTGATGGCGAAAAAGAACCACGACTATGGCGAAGCCTGGCGGGATATGAGCCAGGAAAGCTTTACCGATCTTATCCTTTCCAAATTGCTGCGCATCCGCCAGATACTCGCCAATAACGGTGCTACCCTGGTAAGCGAGGGCATCGATGCCAATTATTTCGATATTCTTAATTACGCCGTATTCGCGTTGATCCTGATCGGCGAAGGAAAACACCGCGCATGAAGAACGTACTTACCGTATGCCGCTATATTGTCGGCGTTTTATTCATTATCAGTGGATTGGTCAAAGCCAACGATCCGCTGGGACTCAGCTATAAAATGCAGGAGTTCTTCGAAGTGTGGGGCTGGCATTCGTTCAACGATTACACACTTGCTCTCAGTGTACTCATGATCGCTTTCGAGATCATCGCCGGCGTGGCAGTGATCATCGGCTGGCAGATGAAACTGTTCAGTTGGCTGCTGCTGCTGCTGATCGTTTTTTTCACTTTCCTGACTGGCTACGCGCTGTTCAGCGGAAAGATCAAAACCTGCGGCTGCTTCGGCGATTGCATTCCGCTTACGGCGGCGCAGTCTTTCTGGAAAGATATTTTCCTGCTGCTGCTGATCCTGCTGCTTTTCATGAACCGGCGCCGGTTGCCGTCGCCGAAGAATACCGGCAGGGCATTGGCTTTCCTGTTGGCCAGCGTACTCGTCGGTTTCGGCCTGCAATGGTATGTGCTGAAGCATATTCCGCTGGTGGACTGCCTGCCCTATAAAAAAGGGAAACGCATCCAGGAGCAGATGAAAGTGCCGCCGGGCGCCGTGCCCGACAGTACGGTGATCAGTTTCGTGTACAGGAAAGAAGGGAAGGAAGTGGAGTTTACGGCCGATGCTTTTCCGGATGATTTCGACGAAGAGCGCTACCAGTTCCTGCGCCGCTACGACAAGCTGGTGCGTAAAGGCAATGCCGAACCCCCGATCAAGGATTTCGTACTATTGGCGCCATCGGGCGCCGACAGCACCAGCCAACTGCTCGAAACACCGGGTACCCAATACTGGCTTTTTGTACGTAGTATTGACGAGGCATCGGCGTCTGCCGTAAAGAAAGCCATCCAACAATTGAAACCGTTGTTGTTAGTTACCCCGGTGGAAGAAGCGGTACGCCGCCAGTTGGGCGAGGCCCTGGCCGGCGTCCTTGTACTGAAATGCGATGCCGTGGCGGTTAAAACCGCCGCCCGTAATCCGCAGACCCTCTATGAGATCAACCAGGGACAGATTATGAACAAGTGGGCGCTGCGCGATGCCCCGCAAATACACTGACCATGCGTTTTTTCGTACGAAGATTCTTGTATGCACTTGCCGTATTGCTGGGCGTGGTGGTATTGGTCTTCGTGCTGTTCCAGGGCTTTGGCGATCCCGCCCGGCTGGTGGTGGGGCAGCGGGCCGACCAGCAAACGCAGGAGAATATCCGCCGCGACCTGCAGCTCGACAAGCCGAAATGGAAACAGTTTTTATATTACCTCAACGATGTTTCTCCGGTAGCCATTCATCGTCCCGACGACATCCGGCAGAAAGCGCTTAAAGGATTTTTCTTCGGCAGCGGCGATTTCCGGCTGGCCATCAAGCAACCTTACCTGCGCCGTTCCTATCAGTCGCGCCGCGATGTCGGCGCCATGATCGCCGAAGCTTTGCCGGGAACCATTCTTCTTGCCGTGGCGGCCATGCTTTTTGCCACGGTATTCGGCATTGCCATGGGTGTGCTGGCTGCCGTACGCAAAGACACCTGGCTCGATGGCACTACCATGTTCGCCAGTATCCTGGGCATTTCAGCGCCTTCTTTTTTCATGGCCATCGCCATCGCCTACCTGTTCGGGTTTGTGCTGCAGGCCTACACCGGCCTGCACATGACCGGCTCCTGGTTCGACCTCGATACAGCTACCGGCAAGCCCTATCTAAGCTTGCAGAACCTCTGGCTGCCTGCCATTACGCTGGGCATCCGACCCCTGGCGATCATTGCCCAGCTTACCCGGGCTTCGTTGCTCGACGTGCTGCAGCAGGATTATATCCGCACCGCCGTGGCCAAAGGGCTGCCCCGGTCGAAGGTTATCTGGAAACACGCGCTGCGTAATGCCCTGAACCCCGTGATCACGGCCATTACCGGCTGGTTTGCCGAGCTGCTGGCCGGCGCTTTTTTCGTGGAATATATTTTCGGCTGGAAAGGGATCGGAAAGCTGACGGTCGATGCGTTGTCGCAACTCGATTTTCCCGTGGTCATGGGGTCGGTGCTGGTATCGGCCTGCTGCTTTGTATTTGTCAGCTTCCTGGCCGACCTGCTGTACGGGTGGGTTGACCCGCGGATCAGCTTATGATCACCTCGTCGATGGCCTTTTCGCCCAGGGCCTCGTTCACCCGTTGTATGATATTGTCTTTCTGGTAGATCAGTTCCTGCTTGAGGGGCGCCACCGAGGTAGTAACGTACAGCTTCCGGCCATAGATCTTGATGCTGTCGGTATAACGGGCAACGGTTTTACCCATGATCTGCTCCCATACGTCTTGGATCTGCATGGCCTGTACCGACCCTTTTAGCCGGCTCTGTTTTAAAAACTGGCGGAGGGCATCTCCGAGCGAGTATTCTCCCATGCGGCAAAGATAGCCGAATGGCAACGCCCCGGTTCGGGCGATACCAAAAAAATAGTTAGCGTTGCAACCAAATTGAACCGGCGGCGGTCTATGATGCAATATGGTCCCGTTTTTAGATCCAGCCTGAAAGCCTGCGTACATACACATAGCAAGTTCCCGGATTCAAACCGCTGAAAACTATAAAGTTATCAATCGATAATTCACTGAAAGCCTGTCCAGGCTTTTTTTTATTCTTTCCGGATGGGTGTCGGTCAGCAGCACTTGTCCGCCGTTTTCTATACAGGTTTCCTGCAACAGGTTCTGCATGCGTCCTTCATCGAGCTTTTCAAAAACATCGTCGAGCAGCAGTATCGGAGCAAATCCTTTATGGGTTTTCAGCAAATCGAAAGCAGACATTTTCAGCGCGAAGAGCAGGCTTTTGCGCTGTCCCTGTGAAGCGAGTTGCCGGAAAGGTCCGCCGTCGAGGTAAATGCCGATATCATCGCGGTGAATGCCGAGCGTAGTTCGCTGCGCCTGCCAGTCGCGCTCGCGGCTTTGCTGCAGCAGTGTGGAAGGCGGCGACTGATCCAGGCTGGTTTCATACACCAGCTCGGGCCGGTATTGTTCGCCCGAGATGGCCTGGTAGCGGTCGGCAGCGCGACCGAGCAGCCAATGCAGGTATTGTTTTCGTTTCTGGTACACAACCGTGGCCGGTTCACTTATCTGGCTGTCGAGCACCTCCAGCAGGTCGGGCTGCCGGCGGCCGGTTTCGGCCTGCTGTTTCAGGAGGCTGTTGCGTTGCAGCAGCAGGCGGTTATAGGTCATGAGCTGGAGCAGGTAGTCGCGGTCGATCTGCGAAAACAGGGCGTCGATAAAGCGCCGGCGTTCTTCGCTGCCCGCGATGATGATCTCCACATCGTCGGGGGCTACCACTACTGCCGGCAACTGGCCGATGTGGTCGGCCATCCGCTCGCAGAGCGCGCCGTTGACCCTGAACTCCTTTTTACCGTTTTCCCTGATCAGTGCGGTGACCTCGTAGGGCTCGCCATTCTTCTCGAATTGAGCGGCAATGCGCATTCCCTGGGCGCCTTTTTGCACCAGTTGGGCATCGGCACCGGCAAAATAACCCTTGGTAAAGCAGCAGAAATAAACGGCTTCGAGCAGGTTGGTTTTACCCGTGCCGTTGCGGCCGGCAATACCGGTCAGCCGCGCGTCGAAATCCCACGACGACTGCCCGTAATTCCTGTATTGAAATACTGATATAGACTTGATGCGCAGCAAACCGGGTGCAAATTAATTGTTTCCCCTTTTCCCTTATCTTTGCCCGTCTCAAAATGAATCCCGTGGCGACAAAATTTTCAAAGGAAACCTACCTGTACTGGTATGAGCTGATGCAGCTCATCCGTCAGTTCGAACTCAAGGCTGAAGAAAAGTATAAAATGGAAGGTAAGATCCGCGGATTCTTCCACGCCTATGTGGGCCAGGAAGCCATCGCCGCCGGATGCATGACCGCTACCAAGCCGGAAGATGCTTTTATCACCGCCTACCGCGATCACGGTCTGGCCCTGGCAAAAGGGATCAGCGCCAAATCCTGTATGGCCGAGCTTTACGGCAAGGCGACAGGCTGCGCCAAGGGAAAGGGGGGAAGCATGCACTTTTTCGGCAAGAAAGAACGCTTTTTCGGCGGACATGGCATTGTGGGTGCGCAGATCGGAACCGGTGCAGGCATCGCCTTTGCCGAACAATACAAAGGAACCGATGCTGTTTGCCTGACCTTTTTCGGGGACGGCGCTGCCCGGCAGGGCTTGCTGCATGAGACCTTTAACCTGGCGATGCTCTGGAAGCTGCCGGTGATCTTCATCTGCGAAAACAACAATTACGCAATGGGTACTTCGGTGGCCCGTACGTCGAATGTGCATGATATTTATAAGCTGGCTGATGCGTACGAGATGCCGGCCGATTCGATCGACGGGATGAGCGCCGAAGCCGTGCATGAAGCCATGGCCCGTGCCGTAAAGCGCGCCCGCGAAGGCGACGGTCCTACCCTGATCGAGATCAAAACCTATCGTTATAAGGGTCACTCCATTTCCGATCCGCAGAAATACCGCACCAAAGAAGAGGTGGAAGAGTACAAGATGCGCGACCCCATCGAAATGGTGAAAAAGACCATCCTTGACAACAAATTTGCCACTCCCGAAGAACTCGACGCCATCAACAAAAGGGTGGATGCCGAAGTGGAAGAGGCTGTGAAATTTGCAGAAGAGAGCCCCTGGCCAAACGAAGACGAGGTGTTGAAAGACATCTATGTAGATGAGAACTACCCCTTCATCGTTGATTAATTAATCCATTTTCAAACATGTCTGAAACAAAGAGTAAGCCCGTATCGCAACCCGTAACAGTAGATGAAGCCGAACGTTTAAGCGGTTTTTGGGAAGCCAACAGCAAGAAGATACTGATAGCGCTGACTGCCGTAGTAGTAGTGATCGCCGCCTTTGTAGGCTATAAGGAATTCATATCGAAGCCTGCCGCCAAAAAAGCCAGTGAGGCCCTGTTCCGGGCAGAAAGCTATTTCCGCCAGGATTCCCTGCAACTGGCAGTAAACGGCGATGCCATCAATCCCGGTTTTGTAAAGATCATTGATAAATACAGCGGAACACCCGCCGCCAACCTGTCGAAGTTCTACGCAGGCGCCTGCTACCTGAAGCTGGGCGATTTTGCGAAGGCAGAAAAATACCTGAAAGATTTTTCGACCGATGCCGTGCAGGTGCGCGCCCGTGCTACCTCGCTGCTGGCCGATGCGCTGGCAGAGCAGGGCAAGAAAGAAGAAGCAGCCAAGCTTTACCTGGAGGCAGGCCGCATGTTCGAAAAAGACGATTACAATTCGCCCGATTATATTTTCCGCGCCGGTTATCTCTATGAGAGCCTCGGCAAACGCAAGGAAGCGCTGGAAGCCTATAAGCTGGTGAAAGAGAAATACCCCCGCAGCGAGCGCGGTTTCGATATCGATAAGTACCTGGCGCGCCTGGGCGACGTGGAATAGTGAGGCTGGCTCCGGGCGTTCTGCTTTCTGCCGGGTGTGATATCCCGGTTCACGCAACGATCGCAAAGAAGCAAAGACGCAAAGGGAAGTAAACGCAAATCAGGTTTTGTATTAAAACTTGCACAGTGTACTAAAACTTGCGCAGCATGCCCTTTGCGTCTTTGCTTCTTTGCGATCGTTGCGTGAACCGGAAAAGTTTGCAATACCAACGTTCTAACTATTCAGCGTGAACCAAAAAGCTTGCATCACCCGCACCTAACAACGCACATCAACCCAATAAAAAACGAGCCGCTCCGATAATGTCATCCACCCACGCATCTCCCTTATCATCCCCCGGCGGGCCGCTACCGGAAAACACCCGCCTTGTAATCATAAAAACAGAATGGAATGCAGCCGTGGTTGATGCGCTTGAAAACGGCTGCCGCCGGGTGCTGGCCGACAACCACCTGCAACTGGTGGAGACCATCGTGGTGCCGGGCGCCGTGGAAATACCTTTTGCCATCAAAGCGTACTGGGATGCGCAACGCGACCATAGTGCCCGCCCGCATGCGTTTATCGCCTTCGGCTGCGTGGTGCGCGGAGATACGCCGCATTTCGAGTATGTTTGCCAGGCGGTAACCCAAGGCATCAGCAACCTTAACCTGCAACTGCCGGTACCGGTAATCTTCGGCGTATTGACCGTAAACACGAACGAGCAGGCGCAGGAGCGGATCGGCGGCACACACGGCCATAAGGGAGAAGAAGCAGCCGTTACCGCTTTGAAAATGATTTCGCTTCAACTTCAATTCAACCAGCTTTGATCGTTCAGCTTTTCATCCCCTGCTTTGTTGACCAGTTGTACCCCGATACGGCATTCAATATGATCAAAGTGCTGGAGAAGCTGGGCTGTACGGTCGATTATGATCCCGGGCAAACCTGCTGCGGACAACCGGCATTCAATGCCGGATTCTGGGAAGAAAGCAAACCGGTTTGCGAAAAGTTCATCCGCGAAAACAGGGGCAGCGATGCGCCGGTGGTGGCGCCCTCGGCTTCGTGCACCGGCTTTATCCGGAATTATTATCCCAAGCTTTTTGCGAACTCTTCTCTGCACAATGATGTGCGCGACCTTGGCGCCCGGTCGTTCGAGTTTTCCGATTTCCTGGTGAATGTATTGAAGGTGGAAAAGCTGGGCGCGAAGCTGCCCATCAGGGCCACCTACCACGACTCTTGCGCCGGCCTGCGCGAATGCCACATCAAACAGGAGCCAAGGCAGTTGCTTGAAGCGGTTGAGGGGCTCGAACTGGTAGAGATGAACGACGTGGAAACCTGCTGCGGTTTCGGCGGTACCTTTGCCATCAAATACGAATCGATTTCCGTTGCCATGGGCGAGCAGAAAGTACAGAATGCCCTGGCGACCGGCGCGGAAGCCATCATATCCACTGACCTTTCCTGCCTCATGCACCTGGAAGGTTATATCAGGAAGAACAACCTTCCCCTCAAAACCATGCATATTGCCGATGTGCTGGCCAGCGGCTGGTAACCGGCAGCGGGCTTTTCAGTAATTTGCGGTAACAATATATTTGCTATGGCATACTGGCTCGTTAAATCGGAACCCGATGTATATCCCTGGGAACAACTGGTGGCGGAAAAATCAACATCCTGGACGGGCGTACGCAATTATGCCGCCCGCAATCACCTGCGCGCCATGAGAAAGGGCGATGAAGTACTGTATTATCACAGCAACCAGGGAATGGAAATAGTGGGCATTGCCGAAGTGCTGAAAGAAGCTTATCCCGACCCGACTGCGGAAGGCGATACCTGGTCAACCGTAGACATCAAAGCGGTTCGTCCGTTGAAAAAACCGGTTACACTCGCTGCTATCAAAGAAGAGCCTTCGCTGAAAGAAATGGCGCTGGTTCGGCTGGGCCGGCTAAGCGTGCAACCCGTTACCGATAAAGAGTGGAAGAAAGTGATGCAAATGGCCGGTGAAAAAAAATAGCCATGGCAGGAAAGAAACTGGTGGTGCTGACAGGCGCCGGCATCAGCGCCGAAAGCGGACTGAAAACCTTTCGCGACAGCGACGGTTTATGGGAGGGGTACAACGTGGAAGAGGTAGCCACCCCGCGCGCCTGGATACGTAATGCAGACCTGGTACTCCGCTTTTACAACGAACGCCGGCGATCGGTACTGAACGCCCGCCCCAACCGGGCGCATACCATCCTGGCCGATCTTGAAAAAGAGTTTGAGGTGATCGTCATCACCCAGAACATCGACGACCTGCATGAACGTGCCGGCTCAACGAACGTTGTTCATTTGCACGGCGAGATACTGAGCCGCAGAAGCGAAACCGACGGCCGGTTGCGCTCCCGCATAGAAACCGATATGCTACCCGGCGAGCTGGCCCCCGATGGCGCCCGATGGCGACCAGACATCGTTTGGTTTGAAGAGCCCGTACCGGCCATAGCGGCGGCCGTTCAACTGGTGCGGAAAGCCG
>JAKPBL010000629.1 GCA_029778965.1 Bacteroidota bacterium | reverse complement strand
TTTCGTTGTTGTTGTTGTGATAACCGGGCCTGTTGAAAGGGTTTTCAAACACCGGCAATCGTGCGGATCAGCCATACTGCAAGCAACGGGATGTTATGGTATGTTGCCGCCTTCCTGCATGGCTTCGGCAAGATGCGGCTCTTTCAGCATATGCTCGCGGCTTTGCTCGATGGCATACATCACTTCGTCGAGAATCTCCTGGGTGGACTTCTCGTAGTCGATCTGCATCGGCGGCTTGAATTCAACCGTCAGTTTCGTATTGCTCTTTTTAATGCTCAATCCCTTTTTGCCGAAAGCGCGGCCAAAGCCATCGATCACCACCGGAATAACAATGGGTTTGCATTTCTTGATGATCAGCGCCGTGCCTTTACGCCCGGGGGCGAATGCTTTGGTGGTACCCTGGGGAAAAGTGATGATCCAGCTTTCGTTCAGGGCCCGTTCGATTTTACGCGTATCGGAAGGGTCGAGTCCCCGGCGTTTTTCTGTGGAATTTTCGTTCCAGGTGCGGCGCACCGGCAGCGCACCCGCCAGCGAAAAAAAGCGGCTGACCCAGCTTCCTTTCATGGTTTCCGCGGCCGCTACATAGTAAATGTTCGTATAGGGGTTAAGCAGGTAATAAGGCAGCCCCAGGCGATTGCGCTTACCCCATTTTACTGCGCAAAAGATATGCAGGAAAGTGATGACATCTGCAAAATAGGTCTGGTGATTGCTCACGAAAAGCACGTTCTCCCTGGGCAGCTTTTCAAGGTGTTCAGTGCCTTTGATCTTCAGCCGGTTGATCAGTATAAGCCCAGGATAAGAAATGACTCCTACAACGGCGTACACCATTTTTCTGACAAGCCGTAACTGCTTAATGCGTTTGATCAAATCTTGCATGAATATTCATTGGAACTAACAACCGTTCGCGCAATATACAGATTTATATTTGCGCATGATTAAACGAAAAGCGGTGATCTTCGACATGGATGGATTGTTGATTGATTCGGAGCCTTTGTGGCAGGAGGCGGGCGCTGCGGGATTGGCTGTCTACAATATCAAACTAACCGAAGAGCAGCATCACCGGAGTGCGGGTCTGCGTACACCGGAGTGGCTGGGTTACTGGTTCAGCCACTATGGGGTGACGATAGATGATACTGCTGCCTGCGCCCGCGCCATTGAAGACGATGCGATAAAGCGCATCAGCGAAACAGGAAAACCGATGCCCGGAGTGGCCCACGTTATCAATTTCTTTATAGATGAAGGCTTCAGGCTGGCGATCGCTTCTTCTTCGCCCATGCGGCTGATCGATGCGGTGGTGGATAAGCTGGGGCTGCGCGGCCATATGGACGCCATCGTATCGGCCGAAACACTGCCCTATGGTAAACCGCATCCGCAGGTGTTCCTGGATGGTGCGGCAGCGCTCGGCATTGATCCGCTCGATTGCCTGGTGTTTGAAGACTCTTTCAACGGACTGATTGCCGCGAAAGCAGCGAAAATGAAATGCGTAGTGGTGCCGACGGCTGAACAATACCATGCCCCTCAATGGGGAGCAGCCGATTTGAAGTTGAGATCGCTGGCGAATTTTAACCGGTTGCTGCTGGAGAGCCTGGGTTAGGACTAACCACTGCTCACACACGCCGCCACTCGCAGCCCGCCAGAAACGAATCATTGATATCCGCCCCGATACCCGGGCCGTCGGGCAGCACTACATGATAATCATCGTACCGCGCACCGCCCAGCACCGGGTCTTCCAGGTGACCTATCAGGCAGGTATCCATATCGTAGAATACGATATTGTCGCAGGCGGTGGCCATATGCGCGAAAGCGGTGAGCGCAAGCCTGCTTTCCAGCATGCCCCCCATCATACAGGGAATGCCCGCAGCTTCGCATACTACATTTACCCGCATCCCTTCGAGGATGCCGCCGCTCTTGGCTATTTTGATGTTCACGTAACTGCATGATCCGGTGCGTATCATCCGCTCGGCATCGTGGTGGTTATACACCGATTCATCGGCCATGATCGGCACCGGTGAACGCTGCACCAGTTGCGGCAGTAAATGATCGTTGTAGGTGCGCATGGGCTGCTCGCAGAACTGGATGCGGCAGGGACCCATGGCCACCAGTGCTTTTTCGGCATCGGCGGGGCTCCAGCCCTGGTTGGCATCGATCCGCAGCAGGATATCTTCACCCACCGCACGGCGGATGCTTTCCATCCGTTCTATATCTTCTTCGGCATTCTTGCCGAGCTTTACCTTGATGATGCGAACGCCGTCGGCAACAAAAGCCTTTGCCTGCTCTACCATTTTATTAACCGGCCCGATGCCAATTGTGAGGTCGGTCGGCAAAGATTTGACAGACCTTCCGCCGAGGAACCGGTACAAGGGCTGATTCGCCGACTTGGCGGCGATATCAAAAAGCGCCATATCGAAGGCGC
>JAKPBL010000601.1 GCA_029778965.1 Bacteroidota bacterium | reverse complement strand
AAACGCGCTTGGCGTGAAACAAAAACTACCCTGTGAGGAAAAACAGCATGCCGGTCAGTCGGCTACACCCATCCTCTCCCTTACCCCCTCCGGCACGCGTGCCACCTTTTTCTTCGCATAATCGAAGCACACCATGCCTGTTTTGATAGCGGCGACCAGTACACGACTGCCTTCCTGCACTTTTTCGAGTTTGTAACAGAGATCGAAACTGACACTACTGAAGTTGGTGGCGGCTATGCTTATTTCAACATGGTCGCCGTAGAACACTTCCTGTTTGAATTCGATGGCGGCATCAGCCATGATCATGCCCACGCCGCCGAGATCGATCTCGGAATAGCCGAATGATTGCAGGTATTGCACCCGGGCTTCGTGTACAAGGGTGAGTATGCTGTCGTTGCCCAGGTGCCCGCCATAGTTCAGGTCGGTGATGCGAACGGGAATGACAGTGGAAAAACCGAAATGGTCGGGCAGTTCAACTTTGACGCGGGCCATGCAGATGTTTTGCCGAAGCTAGCGATTTACACGACGCTGTTCGCTACTGCCCGTCTTCCAGCACTTCTTTAAACTCCATCACATCGAACAGGTTGGCAGGGTCAGGTATGAACCCGCCGCTCAACAGGAATTCCTGCATTTGCTGAAAGGAGCTGCGGGTGGAGCCCGATTGTGTTTCGAGGTCAGACAGCAACTGGTAGTACAGGGGAGCGAATTTGGCCGAGAGCCGAACGGGTTTGCCCTGGTCGTTGCTGATGCGAAAGTAGCGTGTATCGGGCGTAACGGCGGGTAACTGGCGCATGGCGGTAACCGGCGGCAGTGAATAACCATGTGCCGCAGTGAGGGTAGCGCCGATGCGTGGCAGGCCATGCTGCAGGAAACGTGGATCGGCAGCGCTGTTGCCGGCCGGATCGGCGCTGTTCAGGTTGGCTGTATTGGCAGCGTCGCTGGGACTGGCCGGGTTCGCGTTGCCTGCAGGCGTTGCTGCTCCGTGCTTGCCGGCGGGCGGAAGGTGAACAATGCTGGTGCTGAGGTCTTGCTTATCGCCGGTAAGCAGGCGGGTATTCAGCGCCCATACCACCAGGGCCACTATAGCGGCTACGCCTGCATAACGATAGAGAAAAGGGGCCAGGGAACGGTGCGGCACCACTTTGGCGCGGGGGTAGGGATCGGTGGTTGTTTTTTCGACGGGATCGGCGGCTGTATGGGGATCGGCGCCTGCATGCAGGGCGGCTGCGATGGCCGGCCAGGCTTCGGCGGGAGGCGTCACTTCAAGGGCTGTCATCCGGTCGCGCAGGGTTGACGCTGCCTCGTGGCTGTCATCCGGCGAAGCCGCCATGCCAGACTGCAGGGCAGCGGCCAGCTTTTCCCATGACTGCGGGGGCGGGGTCACTTCCCAGGCTTGCATTCTATCGCGTAAAGGCATAGGCATGATTGCCGTTTATTTTCGTTTTTCTCCTAAAAATTCAGTCACTTTTTTCTGCAGAATGCTTTTGGCGCGGGCCAGTTGCGATTTGCTGGTGCCCTCGCTGATCTGCAGCATGTCACCGATCTCTTTGTGAGAGTAACCTTCGATGACATACAGGTTGAACACCGTACGGTAGCCGGGACTCAACTCCTGCACCAGTTGTACGATGTCTTTCTCCGCCAGTTGATCGAGGGCCGATACCGATGCGTCTTCGATGCGGCCCTCTTCATTGTCGCCGATGGGGTTCAGGTGCACTTTGCGGCGGTAATGCTCGATCGAGGTGTTCACGAACACCCGGCGCATCCATCCTTCAAACGATCCTTCGTGCCGAAACTTGTCCAGGTTGCGGAAAACCTTGATAAAACCTTCCTGCAGCAGGTCCTGGGCATCGTCGCTGTTGCCGGTATAACGCAGGCATACGGCATACATCTTAGGGGCGAATTTCCGGTACAGGGATTCCTGCATGCGGGCATCACCGGCGAGCGATCCTTTGATTAAGTCGGTATCAGGTATATTTTGGTTGTCTGTGATCTGCACTTTTTTATTTGCTGTTATCGGCCGGCGGACCGGTCCATTTATTCGGCTTCTTCGGCAAGGGTTTGCAGGAAAGCGACCAGTTGATCGGTGGCCTTCCGGCGATGGCTGAATGCCTTTTTTTCGTTCATCGTCATTTCACCGAAGCTGCGGCTGGCGCCTTCGGGTACAAAGACCGGGTCGTACCCGAAACCGCCGCTGCCCCTGGGCGCATCGGTGATGGTTCCGGGGCAAATTCCTTCAAAGAAATATTCTTTCCCGGCTAAAATTAAGGAAATGACGGTTCTGAAACGGGCCCGGCGGTCGGTTTTGCCCGCCAGTTTTTGCAGCAGCTTTTCTATGTTCTTTGAAGGATCGGGCGGCTCGCCTGCATACCGCGCCGACTTTACACCCGGCTCGCCATCGAGGGCAGCCACTTCCAGGCCCGTGTCTTCGCTGAAGCAGTCGTGGCGGGTCAGCCGGAAAATGGTGGACGATTTTTCGGTGGCATTGGCCTCAAGGGTATCGTGCGGTTCGGGAATGTCGATATCGATGCCCGCGGCTTTCAACGAAATGAGCCAGATGGAACCGGGAACGATGGCCTGGATCTCTTCGAGCTTATGCGGGTTATTGGTGGCAAAAACCAGGGTGTGCATGCATGAATGTTTAAACGCCCAGCATTTTTTTCAGGGCTTCCCAGAGTTGTTTTTTCAGCGCTTTGGCGGGTGCGCTGTTTTGATGGAGGGTTTCGAGCGGGGGCGCCTCGAGCAGGTACAACTTTTTGAGCAGGACCGGTTGCAGCAGGGCAGGTGCCGGCCAGCCGGCGGGTCGCGCCGCGGCGCCGAAGCAAAGCAGGGTGCGGGGTTCGAGCTGGTTCAGCAGGTCGTCGTACCCGGCCGGTTGGCGGGCCATGTTCACGATGGCGGCGTCTTTGGCCGAAAGATGGCAGGCGGCCAGGATATTGCCTAAAAAGCCGAATACATCGTCGGGCAGGTAGGTGTGCCCGGGGTAATGTACCAGGATGGTGATGTTTTTTTTGTTATCGCCCAGGAAGGGGATGACCGATGAGGGGGGCAGGGGCGCCTCCGCGGCGGCGGGAACCGGCGATGCGGCGGCGGATGCGGTGCTGGCGCTGCCGCCTTTCCCGGCAGGCGATGCGGCGGGCGCAGCAGCGTCCACTACCAGGTGCTTACCATAGAGCGAGGCCAGCAGATCGGGGGAAAGTTGAATATCGTTTAATGCCATTTTCCGGTATATACCTATATGTTAAGGGTTTGGCGGCCCGTGGAAATCGTTGTTTCTTTGCAGGCAAATGTAGTAATATGATAGCAGCACGGGAGATACAGGTAGAGAAAATAGCGAAGAGCCGGCTGGCCGATACGCCGCTGGAGAATATTCCGTTCGGCCGGTATTTTACGGATCACATGCTGGAGGCCGACTATGCGGGCGGCGAATGGAAGTCGGTGAAAGTGGTGCCCTACGGGCCTTTGCAACTGGATCCTTCAACGGCAGCCCTGCACTACGGGCAGGCTATTTTTGAGGGTATTAAAGCCTACCGCGACGAAACCGGCAATGCCTATGTATTCAGGCCCTACGACAACTGGGAACGTTTCAACAAGTCGGCCCTTCGCATGAATATGCCTACGGTGCCCGAGGAAATCTTTATAGAAGGCATGCGTAAGCTGATCGGGGTGGACAAAGAATGGATCCCAACCATGAAAGAGCATGCCCTGTATATACGTCCCTTCATGTTTTCGACCGATGCCCTGCTGGGGGTGCGGCCCAGCGAAACGTATAAATTCCTGATCATACTGAGTCCGTCGGGTCCCTATTTCGCCGCGCCGATGAAGATCATCGTAGAAGAGCAATACACCCGGGCTGCTCCTGGTGGTGTGGGCTTTTCGAAAAATGCCGGTAACTATGGCGGCAGCCTGCTGGCTGCCACCGAGGCGAAGGAGAAAGGGTACGACCAGGTGCTGTGGACCGATGCTTTTGAACACAAATGGCTACAGGAAGTGGGTATGATGAATGTGTTCTTTATGATGGACGGGGTGGCGGTAACGCCATCGCTCGACGAGGGTACTATCCTGGCCGGGGTGACCCGCAGCAGTGTGATCACCCTGCTGCAGGAAATGGGTATACGGGTGGAAGAACGCCGGGTGAACATCGACGAGCTGTTGGCGGCTTATGGGAAAGGCCGGCTGACCGAACTGTTCGGCACTGGTACCGCGGCGGTTATTGCGCCGATTAAAGAACTGAGATACAAGGACTTCAGCCTGGAGATGAACCTCGACAAGGCGCCGGTGCAGAACGAACTGCGCGCGCGCCTGGCGGCGATCAGGAGCGGGGCCGAGGCCGATGTGCATGGATGGATGTGGAAAGTGTGATTGTTTTGGAATAGCAAAACATAAATTTTGTTTTTTTCGGGCAGAGAAGCTACCTTTGCCGTCCCAAATAAACAAGGTTAGAATGCCTACAATACAGCAATTAGTTAGAAAAGGAAGAGAGATCATCCGGGCAAAAAGCAAGAGCCGGGCACTGGATGCTTGTCCGCAGCGCCGTGGTGTTTGCACCCGTGTGTACACCACCACCCCGAAAAAACCGAACTCGGCCCTTCGTAAGGTAGCCAAGGTTCGTTTGACCAACAAGGTAGAGGTGATCGCTTATATTCCGGGTGAGGGCCACAACCTGCAGGAGCACAGCATTGTGCTGATCAGGGGTGGTCGTGTGAAAGATTTGCCGGGTGTTCGTTACCATATTGTACGGGGCAGCCTTGATACGGCCGGTGTGAAAGACCGCAAGCAAAGCCGTTCGAAGTACGGAACCAAGAAAGAAAAAGCCGGCGCCGCCAAGCCCGCTGGTAAAAAATAATTTATAAAGAGCGTTCTCCATGAGGAAGACACAACCCAAGAAAATACCCCTGGCGCCGGATGCGCGTTATAACGACAAGCTGGTTACCCGTTTTGTGAACAACATTATGTGGGAGGGAAAAAAGAGCGTGGCATTTGAGATCTTTTACGATGCCATTGATAAAGTAGCCAAAACTTCCGGCGAAGACGGATATGAGCTGTGGAAAAGGGCCCTGTCCAATGTAACGCCTGCGGTAGAAGTTCGCAGCCGTCGTATTGGTGGCGCCACTTTCCAGATTCCTTCCGAGGTTCGCCCCGACCGCAAGATATCGCTCAGCATCAAGTGGCTGATCCGTTACAGCCGCGAGCGTAACGGCCGTTCCATGGCCGACAAGCTGGCCAACGAGATCATTGCCGCTGCCAAAGGTGAAGGTGGTGCTTTCAAGAAGAAAGAAGACACCCACCGTATGGCCGAAGCCAACAAAGCCTTCTCACACTTCCGGATATAACCGGATGAATGATAATATTTGGGAGGCCCGCACAGCAATGTGCGGGCTTTTTTTATTGGTTTATGGTTTGTGGTTTCGGGTTGGTTTGAAGTTAGAGGTGCCGCAGCGACCCAACCACAAACCCGAAACCAGCAATCTTTTTTGCGCAGCAACCTGCCCCATTAAGTATATTCACAAAAAAAAATTGCCATCATGTCCAGTCGCAGAGATTTTATCCGCCAGGCGAGCCTGATTGCCCCCGCCGCTTTGTTGTTGCCCGATGAGTTGTTTGCCGCCAAAAAACAGACGGGAGTGGGCTTGCAGTTATATACGCTGCGCGACCTGGTTGCCCAGGATCCCCGGGGAACGGTGGAGAAGGTAGCGGCAGCGGGGTACAAGTTTGTGGAGCTGTATGGATATGATCCGAAAAACGCGCATTTTTACGGCATTCCGCTGCTTGATTTTGCCAGCTTCTTCCATGGGCTGGGTTTGAAATCGCCCAGCGGGCATTATATGCCGTCGCAGTGGCTGGCGGGCGAGGGCGATACGGGGAAAGAGGAACTGGAGAACCTGGTCCGTGCAGCGGTGGCGATGAAGAGCGAGTATTTCACTATTCCCTACTTACCGGATAACCTGCGGCCCAACCTCGACGGGTACAAGCGTCTGGCCGCCCGTATCAACAGCGCCGCAGAGATGGTAAGAAAAGCAGGGCTGAAAATGTGCTACCACAACCATGACTTCGAGTTCAAATCGTTCGACGGCATGACGGGGTATGATGTACTGACCCAGGATTGCGATCCCAAGCTGGTTAGTTTTGAAACCGACCTGTACTGGGTGGTGCGTGCCGGCAAGGACCCTGTGGAGCTGATCAATAAGCTGAAAGGACGTGTGCCGATGTGGCATGTGAAAGACATGTCGAAGACCAACCCCGAGCAGCAGACCGAGGTAGGCAATGGCTCGATCGATTTCAAGCGCATTTTCGCTACCGCCAAAACATCGGGCATGAAGTATTTCTTTGTGGAGCAGGAAAACAATTATACGCCTGATCCCGTAGGGGCGATCAATGCCAGTATTAAGTATATCAAGGCGAACCTGGTGTAGAGCCCGACGAGCAGCGGGTTGTGTTATTAATATGAGTTCCTGCGGCGCTTCCATACGGAGGCGCCTTTTTTGCTTCGAACAACGACGGGTATCCGGCCGTATTTTTCCCGTTTTTATGTTGAATGAAAAATGTTAATATTAGAGAGAAATCAGATAAGACTTATTTACGCCGGTCGAAAGACCGTTTGTGAGTGAGGAGGCGAAGCATTACCCGCGGCTGGTGCGGGTTTGTATAATAAACTATCGTATCAGAAATTCATAGAAGTATTGGATTTTTACGATAGCGAAATCGTTTCTATCGACAACTTAAATGCGCCTGTTATAGGGATAGCTGCTTTAGAAGCCCGTACAAAGGATTTTATTGAAAACGCAACCATAGAAGCAATTGAAGTTGTTTCATTATTATCAGGGGATAACTTATCTGCGACCAATTGGTATTATGCTTACGAGCACAAAAAATTCGGCAAAATAAATGGACATCGATTTTCCGTTCAAAGGTTGAAGAACAATAAAATCATTCAGGGAAATCACTTTTATAACGAATAGACCACAAAACAACGAACCCTAACAGGTTTACAATATGTTAGCTGCAATGCCCAGGGCGGCAACGGAATTTTGACAAGGGTGTTCCTAATTGCCGTTTGACACCATCTTTCTAAAGTATAATGAAAATATTACAACGGAGGGTATAAAGACGTTGTTCGAATTTTAATGAGGCTGCGAGTCCTGACCATATTTATTGTCCTTGTGTCGCTTCATTCATCCGGGGTTTGCCAGGATCAGATGAATGGCTGTAATGAAAAGGCTGGTTCACCTCAAAAACTATTTGTTTTTATAGGAGAATTGCTGCATGCAAAAAAGCTGCCTGCGCGAGAATATGTCAATGAGGCCAGGTTTTCGGCGACGTACAGAATTATCGATAGGATATGTGGATGCTATACCGGTGACACCATCGTTTTTAATATGATACAGGTGTTTTACGATTCGTCTTTTATGAAACATAAGTATCAGCTATTGATGTTAACTAAAGACACGGCGCAGAATGAAGACTACGTATTATGGGCGGATTTGTATTTTGATGTTTTTAGGGCAGCTAACGGGCAGTGGATAGGTGCATACATGCCGAAATACAGAACTACATCTGCAACCCCCAAAAAGCTGCAGCCCAGGAAAATGCGTTTTTCTAAAGATGCCTTTTACAATACAGGAGGCATGACAAGGGAGGAGATAGACATTGCTTATCCTGAAGCCTATTATAGAATAAAAAAGGACAAGGCATTCCCACTGATGGGAATTAATATCGACGAGATATTTCAGCATTTAAAAGATGGACTGCTTGGCCGTGCGGGTATGTACGATCGCCCGTCATTGGAGGCAGTTGAAGACGTTAATTTGGAGAACGTTCAAATGGAGCGGGTTGAGGTGCAAAACCCTGATTCAGTTAAGCAGGCCAACGAAGATGCGTATTCTGCCATTAAAGACGCGCTTTTAGAAGACCCGTTTAACGAGGCAACAATTTGGCTGCTAGTTGGAAATTGCAGGGCAAGGGATGACTACAGCCGTTGTGATGAGTTTTTTGACAATTTAATACCCAACTACCCAGACAGTGCAAAGGCGTACCTTCTTGAAGCTAAATTCAGACATCTTAATATTAGCCTTGAAGACTCGTCAAGAATTTCCCTATTGCAATCGGCTGTGAAGGTTGAT
>JAKPBL010000596.1 GCA_029778965.1 Bacteroidota bacterium | reverse complement strand
TCTCCGGCGAGACCCTCACCCAACGGGTCTCTGATTTTTTTAGCGGCATTCCCCTGCTGGCGCAATACGCAAAGGGACTGGGCACGGCTGTTATTGTGGTGCTTATCACCTATTTCAGCCTGGTACTGGGTGAGCTGCTGCCGAAACGCATCGGGCTGAGCAGCCCCGAGCGGATCGCCAAGCTGGCAGCCGGCCCCATGGGCATCATCAGCAAAGTAACCTACCCGTTCATCTGGCTGCTGAGCAACTCCACCACCCTGCTGTCGAAGCTGTTCAATATCCGCAAGAACGACTCACAGGTAACTGAAGAAGAGATCAAGGCCATCATCAGCGAAGGCACCGAACAGGGCACCATCGAAGAAGCCGAGCAGGAGATCATCGAAAGGGTGTTTCATCTGGGCGACAGAAACATCACCTCGCTGATGACGCACCGCAGTGATATCGTCTGGTTCGACGTCAACGACAATGAAATATCGATCAAGGAAAAGATCGTCAGAGAACCGCATTCGATCTACCCCATCTGCGACGGCGACCTCGACAATATAAAAGGGGTGGTGTCGATCAAAGACCTTTATATCAGCAATGATCTCACCCTGTTCAAGCACATTATGAAGCCGGCCATCTTTGTGCCCGAGAACAATACCGCTTACCGGGTGCTGGAACGGTTTAAGGAAGGCCAGATCCATTCCTGCTTTATCGTCGACGAATATGGTTCCGTGCAGGGTATGATGACCCTGAATGATATCCTGGAAGCCATCGTGGGCGACCTGCCCCAGACCGACATAGAAGATTACGAGATCGCCGAACGCGAAGACGGCAGCTTCCTGGTCGACGCCCAGATCCCTTTTTATGACTTCCTGAGCCGCTTTGAAATGACCGATTTCATGAACGAAGGCGAGCAGGAATTCAATACCCTGGCGGGATTCATTTTGCACAAGCTGGAGCGGATTCCGCAAACCGGCGATAAGCTGGAATGGAATGGCTTTCTGTTCGAGATCATCGATATGGACAGCTTAAGGATCGACAAGATACTGGTGCACGTGTCGCCCGAAATCAGGAAAAATATGGGAGAAGAGGATTAGAAGCTGAAGCTGGCGCGGCTGTCGGGATAACCGACCTTGGTGCTTTTACGTTGTCCGTTCACCACCACGTGCATGATATTGATCTGTTTATCGAATGCGTCGTACAGCAGGCTGTTATCGATGTCGATCTTTTTCACGACGGGTACGGACGACACCTGCACATAACACCAGGCAGCTTCCCGCTCTTTTTCATATCCAACATATTGCAGTTTTACCGGCTGTCCGTTCACTTTTACCAGGAAATGTTTTTGCAGGTATTGAAAAACCAACTGGTTGGTCTTTATACTGTCGGCCGGATGGCTGAGGTCTACTGCAAAACCGGCGCCGTTGCCCAGCGCCTTCTCGAAATCATCGATAAAAACCTTTATACTGATCTCCAGCGATTTGTCCGCAGCATTGTGCTGCACTTCGCTAACGCTCACGAAAAACGGGTGCATCCATCCCACCACCCATATCATCAGCCATTTACCCAGGTATCCTGCCATTGAAAAAAACAGTTTTCTAAACCCAAAACTCTGGTTTATTTTGTTGGCCCGCGCAAAACCATGCAAGATTTTAACCTTTACTTCGGCCTCGGGGTAGAACATATTCTCACCTGGGATGCCCTTGACCATATATTATTTGTAACAGCACTATGCCTTCGTTATGGCTGGCGCGACTGGAGAAAAGTTGCCATTCTGGTAACGGCTTTCACCATTGGGCACAGCATTACGCTGGTATTGAGCGTTACCGGTCATATCAAAGTGGCCGTTACCTGGATCGAGTTCCTGATTCCGCTCACCATTGCGGCAACCGCCGTCAACAACCTGTTTTTCCGCAATGTGCAAACCGACGGAAAGCTGCCCCTGGTCTATTTCTTTGCGCTGTTCTTCGGCATGATTCACGGACTGGCCTATGCGAACCTGCTGCTTGATCTTGAAGGCCGGGAAGGGCTTAGCCTGCATTTGTTTGCTTTCAACCTCGGCATAGAAGTGGCGCAGTTGATCGTGGTGGCGGTTGTTTTGTTTCTATCGTTTATATTCGTGGACCGGCTCGGGCTGGCGCGGCGCTGGTGGGTGATGGGAATATCCCTGCTCATTCTCGCCTTTTCGCTGAAAATGGCCATCGAAAGAATACCCGGCTCCGTTTCAAATACACAAACAGTAATAAATGAGAAATCTGCTCTTCGTCGCCCTGGTGCTGCTTGCTGCACCTGTTTTGGCGCAAGACATCCGGAACAACCCCGGCTCCAATCACGGCAACAAGTTTGAACAACTGGGCACCATTCTGCCCACGCCCAATGAATACAGAACGGCGAGCGGGGCGCCCGGGCCGAAATACTGGCAGCAACGGGCCGACTACGACATCAGGTGCGAGCTCGACGAGGAAAAGCTGAAACTGACGGGCAGCGAAACGATCACCTATTTCAACAACTCGCCCGACGTGCTGACCTATCTCTGGCTGCAGCTCGACGAAAACGAGCACAGCAGCGAGAAAAATGCCAACTACCAGGATGCCAGCACCATCGGCCGGCAGGCGGTCGATATGCAGATCGACCGGTTGACGGAAGAAAAAAATGATTACGGCGTCAACATCGTCAAGATCACCGATGCCCTGGGAGCAGCCCTGAAATACACCGTCAACAAAACCATGATGCGGGTGGAGTTGCCCGCGGCGCTGAAACCCGGACAAAACTTCGTTTTCAAGATCGACTGGAATTACACGATCACCGACCGCATGAAACAGGGTGGTCGCGGCGGTTATGAATATTTTGCAGAAGACGGCAACTATCTCTTCACCATGACCCAGTGGTATCCGCGCCTTTGCGTGTACAGCGATTTCCAGGGCTGGCAGAACCACCAGTTCACCGGCCGCGGCGAGTTTGCCCTCACTTTCGGCAATTTCAAGGTACAGATGACCGTTCCCTCCGACCACGTGGTAGGTTCCACCGGCGAATGCCTGAACTACCCCGCCATGCTGACGCCGGCACAACTGGCGCGCTGGAACAAAGCCCAGACCGCGAAAGATGTGGTGGAAGTCGTAACGCTCGACGAAGCCAACAAAGCGATCACCACGAAAGCAAAGTCGAAGAAAACCTGGATATACAAAGCCGATAACGTGCGCGATTTTGCATGGACCTCATCGCGCCGCTTTATCTGGGACGCCATGCCCGCCAACGTGGAAGGCAAAAAGGTAATGTGCATGAGCTTTTATGGCAAGGAAGCCTACGGCCTGTACCGCCCCTACTCCACTAAGGCAGTGGCCCATACCATCAAAACCTACAGCAAGTTCTCCATCCCTTATCCCTACCCTGTAGCGCAGAGCGTGGAAGCGGCTAACGGTATGGAATACCCGATGATCTGCTTCAACTACGGCCGCACGGCGCCCGACGGCACCTACAGCGAAAGCACCAAGTATGGCATGCTGGGGGTGATCATTCATGAAGTGGGGCATAACTTCTTCCCCATGATCGTGAACAGCGACGAACGGCAGTGGAGCTGGATGGACGAAGGGCTGAACACCTTTGTAGAATACCTTACGGAAGAATTGTGGGATAATAAATTCCCCACCCGGCGCGGACCGGCGGCTTATATCGCCGATTACATGAAGCTGCCGAAAGACCAGTTGGAGCCCATCATGACCAATTCGGAAAACATCATCCAGTTCGGTCCCAATGCCTACGCCAAACCCGCTACCGGGCTGAATATTTTGCGCGAAACCATTATGGGCCGCGAACTGTTCGATTATGCTTTTAAAGAATATGCACGCCGCTGGGCTTTCAAGCACCCCACGCCCGCCGACCTTTTCCGCACCCTGGAAGATGCCAGCGGTGAAGACCTCGACTGGTTCTGGCGCGGCTGGTTCTACAGCACTGACGCTACCGATATTGCGATCGACACCGTACGGCATATCATTCCTGAATTCGCTGCGCCCGCTGCTGCCGCAGGCGGCACCCAAAAAGTGAAGCTGGTTGGTCCGCAGTTGAACAGTTTCGACGATATCTCCAAAGTACGGAACCGCGAAGACAAGAACATTGTTTTTGCAACCGACGCCGATACGAGTCTGCGTGATTTCTATTGGCGTTATGCGCGCGGCCTCGAGCCGGTAGATACCGCCACTTATGAAGTGCCCTCGCAAAGCAATATTGCCAAAGCCGATGCCGAAACCGAAAACAAATACAAAGGCAAGCACATCTATGAGATTGCTTTCAGCAACAAAGGCGGATTGGTAATGCCGATCATTGTCGAATTCACTTATACCGATGGCACCAAAGACATCGACCGCATCCCGGCCCAGATCTGGCGCAAGAACGAGAACAGCGTAACCAAGGTATATGTGAAGAACAAAGAGGTCAAGAGCATTCGGCTTGATCCTATGCGCGAAACCGCCGACATCAACGAAAGCAACAATACCTGGGGCACTATTGCCGAACCCAGCAAGTTCCAATTGTTCAAGCTGAAGCAGAATGCCCGCGGACAAAGCACGGGTATTACACCGATGCAGAAAGCGAAAGAGAAGAAAGGATTTTGAGCGGTTTGAAGTTTAAGGCGGCGGCTGTGTACGGAGTGGGTGAGATAGTGTCGGCTTGCATTTGAATGCAGCTTTTGGTTCACGCAAAAGACCGCAAAGGAGCAATGACGCCAAGAAAATACCCGTCGGGACAACCCGACGGGTATTTTCT
>JAKPBL010000594.1 GCA_029778965.1 Bacteroidota bacterium | reverse complement strand
CGCCACCGAGCATTGGCTGTTCCACATGCAAGACAGCTACGACGAGGGCGTGGAAGTAGTGCTGGGTTATGGTAAATACCAGAAAAAACCCGGCATTCTCAATAAGCTGATCCGTTTCGAGACCTTCCAGACAGCCATGCAATATCTTTCTTTTGCGCTCAGCGGACTGCCATATATGGGGGTAGGCCGCAACCTGTCTTACAAGCGGCAACTTTTCCTGGCCAATAAAGGATTCAGCAATATCAATCATTTGCCGGGAGGCGACGACGACCTGTTCATTCACAAGATAGCCAACCGCGGGAACACCCGTATCCAGGTGCATCCCGATTCTTTTACCATATCGGAGCCGAAACAGCATTTCGGCGACTGGCTGCGCCAGAAGAACCGGCACTACAGCACCGGCAAATATTATTCAGGAAAGTTCAAGTTCCTGCTCGGCCTTTTTTCGCTCACGCAATTCCTGTACTACCCCGCACTGGTTGCCAGCGGCCTGGTCTTCGGGTGGGAATGGACGCTGGCCGTGTTTGCACTCCGCCTGCTCACCACTGGTATCGTGAGCTACCGTTGTATGCGTTTACTCGACGAAAAAGACCTCTGGCCCTGGTGGTGGCTGTTCGATCTGTGGATGTTTGCCTATTATTGCATCTTTGCTCCCGCAATATGGAAGAAGCCTCGTCAAAGCTGGGTCTGATCGAACGGTATTTCAGCGATTTCACCGTTGCGCAAAAGCAGCAACTGGAAGCGCTCGGAGAATTGTATGCCGACTGGAACAGCAAGATCAATGTGATCTCCCGTAAAGACATCGATCAACTATACCGTAACCATATACTCCATAGCCTGGCCATCGCCGCCGTGTTTTCCCTGCCCGCAAGGGCATCGGTGCTGGACCTGGGAACAGGAGGCGGCTTCCCGGGTATTCCGCTGGCGATTTTTTTTCCCGGCACCGAATTCCTGCTGGCCGACAGCATCAACAAAAAGCTGACCGTGGTGGCTGAAATCGCCGCCGCCATCGGATTGAAAAACGTGCATACACGGCATACCCGCGTGGAAGACATCAAAGACAGGAAATTCGACTATGTAGTGTCCAGGGCCGTCGCCCCGCTGAAGGATCTGTGGCGATGGTCGCGCCCCCTGCTGCTCAAACGGCCTTCTGACGGCGACTACCCCGCCTCGGGACTGATCTGCCTGAAAGGCGGTGACCTGGCCGCCGAAATTGCGGAAAGCGGTACGCGCCCGCGTGTAGTGGAAGTGCATGAGCTGTTCCCGGAAGACTATTTCCGCGAAAAATACCTGCTGTACATTCATCGCTGACCGGTAAGAGAATCCTCTACCACAAAGTAGTATTGATACAAGCGGCCAAAGCTGCAACTTTGCAGCATGCCTATTTCAGTTTGTATTGTCGATGATACCAATGATATCCGGCTGGCGCTGGAAGAGATCGTGCAGTTGTCTGACGACTTCCAGCTGGTGGGCAGCTTTACCAGCGGCGAAGAGGCCCTCATTCAACTGCCGCCGCTGCAGCCGAATGTGGTGTTAATGGACATAAACCTGGGTGGTATAAGCGGCATTGAATGCGTGCGCCGCCTGAAGCCCGATAACCAGCAGGTGTCGTTTATGATGTGCACGGTATATGAAGAAGACGAAAAGATATTTGAAGCGCTGAGCGCGGGCGCCAGCGGTTATATCCTGAAGAAAACATCTCCCGCCA
>JAKPBL010000590.1 GCA_029778965.1 Bacteroidota bacterium | reverse complement strand
ATGACCCGACAGTACCGCCACCCCATCGGGCAGGTGCTGCTGGAAACGCCCGGTGGCTTTATCGACCCCGGCGAGGATTTCGCAACGGGCATGCGGCGCGAACTGATTGAAGAAACCGGTTTTTCTTTTCCGAAGGTGGAATACCTGGGCCGCGTGGCCGCCAATCCCGGTGTGCTGAGCGGGTTTACTGAATTATTCCTTGCCACGGGAGGCGTGAAAACCGGTGTGCAGCACCTCGACCACAACGAAGAGATCGAGATCGTTCAACTGCCGGTGGAAGAAGTGATGCGGATGGTATTGAACAACGAGATCGTCCAGTCGCTGCACGTCAATTGCATCCTGTATGCGCTGCTGAAACTGGGCCTGCTGCAGGCCCACCCGTCGGGTGGCACCTGACGGGTGCTACCCGACGGGTGGGAGCACTTCGCCCACGATGAACACACTGCCGCATACCAGCACCAGGTCGTCGGGGGCGGCCGCCCGGCGGGCCGCCGCCAGGGCTTCGTTCACCTCGTTGTACGCAAGACCGTCCAGGCCGGCCGTTTTTGCCAGGGCAAGCAGCGCAGGAGCAGGCAGGGCGCGGGGAATCTGCGCCTGGGTGAAATAGTAGGTGGCCGTTTTGGGCAGCAACGACAATACCCCGTTGATTTCTTTGTCTTTTACCATGCCGATCACGATGTGCAGGCGACGGAAGGTCTCGAGCTCCAGTTGCCGGCCGATGGCTTTGATGCCGTCTTCATTATGCCCGACGTCGACCACCGTTTTCGGCGCGGCGGCAATCGTTTCCCACCGGCCATGCAGGCCCGTCAGTTTTTTCGTATGTGCAAGGCCGTTACGAAGCGCCGTTTCATCGATCTGCCAGCCGGCCTGCCGCAACTGGTGAACGGCGCACAGAACCGTTAACAGGTTTTTTAACTGGTAAACACCGGGCAGATCGAGGGTATAGGTCTGCGCATCGCCGTGATGCTGTTGCTGCACGGTGACTTTCAGCAATTCGTTTTCATGTTGCCAGTCTATCACCGACAACTCGGCCGGCGCATAATGCAGCGGGGCGGCTTCTTTGTTCGCTTTTTCTTCAAATACCTGCCGGGTGTCGGGCAGCCATTCGCCGATCACCACCGGCACGCCGCCTTTAATAATGCCAGCCTTTTCGCCCGCGATGGCCACCAGGCTGTTACCCAGGATGTTCATGTGATCCATCCCGATATTGGTGATCACGCTTAGCACCGGCTCAACGATATTGGTGCTGTCGAGACGGCCGCCGAGGCCGGTCTCTATAACGGCTACGTCTACCCGCTGATCGGCAAACCAGGCAAAGGCCATGCTAACGGTCAGCTCGAAAAAGGACGGCTCGATCTGCGTTATGGCCGGCAGCATGGAAGCAGTGAAATCGACCACGAACTGTTCAGGAATCATGGCGCCGTTTACGCGGATCCGTTCGCGGAAATCGTGAAGGTGCGGACTGGTGTAGAGCCCCGTTTTATAACCTGCCTGCTGCAATACGGCCGCCAGCATATGGCTGGTGGAGCCTTTGCCGTTGGTGCCGGCTATATGGATGGTACTGAATCGGCGGTAATTGTTGCCGTTGATCGCTTCGAGGGCAATGATATGGTGCAGGTCTTCTTTATAGGCCGAAGCACCCTGTTTACTGAATAGGGGCAGGCGGTTATACAGGTAGTCTAATGTAGCGGCGTAGTCCATGGCTGATGTACAGACGCAGCAAGTTAGTTCTTCAGCCTGAAATTGAAAATGATGGTGCCGATCTGTTCTTCGCTGCCGGCGTTGAACTTCAGGAGCATGGCCTTACGGTTGGCAATGGCTTTAAGGGTGGGGTTGGAGGTGGTGGATCCCCGGGGCTGGAATACCGCCGACACTACTTTGCCGGCCTCGTCGACCCGGATATCTACCGCCACCTTTGCATTCTCATTGAAATCATCTTCGAAAGATGGAAGGCTGGTGATCTTCCGGCCGGTCAGTCCGCGCGAGATCGATACGCCCGATTTGCCCGAGCCGCCGTTGCCGTTGTAGTTTTTGCTATCGGGGTCACCGCCCGGCTTACCCTGGTCGCCGGTGCCACCGGCTATACCCTGGTTACCGCCTTTTTTGTAGGTGTCGGCTTCATTGCCGCCGGTGCCGTTTCCGCTAACGCCTTTGAACACAGCCTTCGGTTTGGGTGAGGCAGGTACTGGATTCAAAACGGGCTTTGCTGGTGTTGATTTCGGCTTTTCTGCCGTTTCTTTTTCGGGGATTTTCGTGGCGGTGGGTTTTGCCTTTTCAGGTTTCTTCACCACCGGGGCATCTTCTTCGGTATCGTCGGTTTCCACATCTTTCTGCTCTTCAGCAACCGCCGCGGCCGCTTTCGGCGGCGTGTATTGCGGCTGGCTGGCCGGCGCGGGCGATTCGGGCGACATAGGCTGGTCATCACCCAGTCCCTCATCGCTGTTGCCCAGGTTCACCTCGATACCGTCGTCCATCACGGGCGGCGGCACTACTGGCAAAGACCAGCGAACAAAGAACAGGATCAGCAGCAGCGCGCCGATTACACTGGCAGTGTAACCGCCGGCGCGCAGGTTTTTCTCTGTTTCAAAATTCGCTGTCATGGCGGTAAAATTAAGGCCTTATTCCGGGTTTGAAAATGTTAAATTAAAGCAGCTTCCGGGTACTATTGGCCAGCAATAATCCCGCCACAATCACCGCGCTGCAAGCAATATGCAGCCAGGTGATTTTTTCGTGCAGCAGCCATGCCGCCTCGAAGCTGGCGAACAGCGGTATCAGGTTGCCGAATAATGCGGTGCGGGCGGCGCCCAGGGTGGCAATGGCGGCGTTCCACAGCAGGTAAGAAACGATCGATGTACCTATGCCGAGATAGGCTATAACACCCAGCATCGACGGCGTCCAGTGTACGGCCGGGTAGCTTGCTTTTTCGTACAGCCATCCGGGTAAGAGCAGCAACGCCCCCAGCGAAAAAACCAGCAGCAGGAAAGATTGCGGATGCATATTCGCCGGCTTTCGTTTCACCAGCACGTTATAAATAGCGAAACTGAGGGCAGCCAGCAGCACAATGCTGTCGCCCTGGTTAAAGCGCAGCGACAGCAGGGTTTCCCAGTGGCCTTTCGACAACAGCAGCATAATACCCGCTACGCAGACCAGTAAGCCGACGGCGCGCTGCCAGGATATTTTTTCCTGCAGGAAGATCCGCGCCAGCACGATCGCCATGATGGGCGAAGAGGTGGTGCCGATCAACGCCAGGTTAATGGCGGCGGTATAATGCCCGGCTGCATATATCAGGGTGTTGAACAGGGTGATACCGAACAGGGCCGTCCAGAAAAAATAGCCCTTGTGCCGCCACACCAGCGGCCAGTCGGCCGCGAGTTTTTTCCACGCGAAAGGCGCCAGCAGAACAGCAGCGGCTGCCCACCGGAAAAAAGCCAGGCTGACAGGTGGTATCTCTTTGATCACGGCCCTGGCCACAATGAAATTCCCGCTCCAGATGAAGCAGGCCAGCACGGCAAACAGAACGCCTGTTCTAACAGAGGTGTTGTTCGTCAATGGGCAAAGTCCAGTTCGTAATTGCCTTTGATCCTTTCCATCGGCGGGTTATAATAACCGAATTTCAGTTGCGGGAATTCTTCGCGGATCAGCTCCATTAACTGCTTAACCCCCATGCATTCGCCGGTATCGGTTACGCCGATCTTACCCAGGTACCAGTCGGGATCGATGTTGAAATTGCGCCATTGGATCATGCAGAGATCAGTGTCTGTGATCAGCCGGCGCAACGCTTCGTATTCGGCTTCGCTGTCGGTCATCCCCGGAAAAACAAAATAATTGATCGAGGTCCACCCGCTGAATGAACGCATCACTTTCAGGCTCTCGACAATATCGTTGAAATCGTAATTATTGGGCCGGTAGTAAGGCATATAGATCTCGCGGCGCGCTGAATTGGTGCTGACGCGAATGCTGTTGAGCCCGGCTTCGGCCAGGGCGCGCACGGCATCGGGCTTCGACCCGGTGGTGTTGATATTGATGCTGCCTTTACCGGTGTGTTTGCGGATCTCTTTGATCGCTTCGCGGATGGTTTCCCACATGAGCAGGGGCTCGCCTTCGCAGCCCTGGCCGAAGCTGATCAGCGGGAAGGGCGCGGTTTGAAGATGCGGTACCGTATATTCAACGATTTCTTCGGGCGATGGCTTGAACTGCAGGCGGTCTTGCGTGCTCACGATCGGCTCTTCGTCGGGCTGCAGCGAAATACAGCCGACGCAGTTGGCATTGCAGGCAGGGGAGGCGGGCACAGGACATTCCCACCGGCCCATGAAATAATTGCGGGCCGCCGGACAATGATAAGAATTGCAGCAGTTCTCCGCCAGGTGCTTTACCAGGCGGTTGTGCGGGAAGGCTGCGGTCAGTTGCTGTACGCCTGAACGGATGACCGTGTCGTCGTATCCGGCGCATTCCTGCCTGATATCGGCTTCGATGCGAACGGCGGGCACCACGAATTTTCCCT
>JAKPBL010000589.1 GCA_029778965.1 Bacteroidota bacterium | reverse complement strand
TTTCGCTGCTGTTGCGGGGAATATATATCAGGTCGTTGTCTTCGTTGTTGTCGTAGTCGCGAACCATGCCTTTTGCCATTACATAGCTAAAGGGAGCGCCGCTTTGCCCGGTGTACACGAGCGATACGGTAGTGGCCAGCGCCTTGTGGGCATAAACGAATTTCTTGGCCACGAACGCGGTGATGCGGTGTGCAATGTCGAAATCGCTGATGCTGCGGGTGAGGTAATTGCGACCGTTCACTGTTTCCATATAACGCCATTGCGAACTGTTCTGCGAACTGGTGGCCTCGTTCAGCACAAGGGAGTTGCCGTAAGAATAGTTGGCGTTGGCAGAAAATCCGTGCTGCCAGGCTTTGTCGATGGTGAAGGTGAAGTTATACGCAAACCCTTTGCGGTCGGGATTATTATATAACAGGTAAACACCGGTATAGGGGTTGCTGCCGTTGGCGCGCATGGGGATGGCCGCCGGGAAGTTGCCACTTAATGAATATACATTCCTGCTATCTGCTCCCTGCGACTTCGCTGTGGGCGGCAGGATGTTCACGCTCTGGTAAGCCACTTCGTTGATGTTCTTGGTAAAAACACCCTCGATGGTGGCGCGCCAGCCGCTGCCGAGGTTCTTATCAACCGCCAGCGAGGTGCGCAGCACTTTGTTCATCCTGAAATCTTTGGAGACCAGGTTTACTTCACCCGAAGGCAGGTTGGCGGTACGGCCAAGGTCGGCCAGGGTGTATTGGTTGAACGGGTCAGGCCGGAAAGCTACGTTCGATGCGTTGATACCGGCAATGCTCACTCCGTTGTTGTTGTACACAGCGCCGGGCCAAACCAGTGGTACGCGGCCGGTGAACATGCCTACGCCGCCGCGGAAGGTGATGCCCTCATCGGGCAAACGATAGGTGAAGCCGATGCGGGGATTAAGCGACCATTTTGGGCTGGATATCTGGCCGCTGCGGGCACCCCTCAGGTCGTAATAGCCTGAGATGGCGGCCAGCGCCGTATCGTTGAAGAATTGGTCGGTAGTGGGCGTGGTTAAAAACCTGGTATTATCTGCCCGCAACCCGATATTCAGGGTGAAGTCGTTGTTGAATTTGATCTCATCATTCACAAAGAAGCCCAGGCGCAGGGTATTGAACTTGGCGGCTGCGTTCTCCGCGCCGTCGCCGTTTACCTTATCCCGCAACGAATAAGACCTGTTATAGGTGGTGGCATTGCCGCCGCTCAGGAAAGTGGCCAGGTCGGAAAAATCATAAGAGCCGAAGTTCTGGCGAATAAAAACGTTGTAAGATTTGCTGAACTCGTTATCGGTACCAAACGAAAGACTGTGCTTACCCTTATATATTTTGAAAACGTCGAAGAGTGCAATGTTATTCTGCTTCAGCAGGTTGGCGGTAGAAAACTCTTCCGTACCGAAGTAAAGGTTGGAGGCGCCGTCGCGGATGCGTACGCGCGGGAAAGCGCCGCCGATGGGGCCGCGGTCATCACGAACGTTGGTCATAGTTAGCAGCAGCCGGTTATTGGATGAATTGCTGAACCGGCTGTTCAGTTCCAGCGAGGCCGAATGGGTTTTGTCCGGCATGATATAACCGTTGTTATAGAAGTTGATCGTCTGGTTGCCGCTGCGGCTTACATTGTAGCGTTCTGCACTCACATAGCGATAGCTGATGCTAAGCCGGTTCTTTTCCGAAATATTCCAGTCAATCTTGGCCGCTACACGGTCGGCTGTTACTTTTTCGGGGTTATCGAGGTAACCACCGGGATCGTAGTTATAGGTGTTCTTCAGGTAAGTCGACAGGCCGTCGAGATCGGCCTGGCTGACCGAGCCCTGGTAGTTGGAGAACTGGAAGGGTTGCGGGGTCTCGTCGCGCTGCATTTCTGCATTGAGGAAGAAGAATGCCTTGTTCTTGATGATGGGTCCGCCAATGCGGAAGCCATAGGTCTTTTTGCTGAAATTGCTCAGCTTGGTCGCCTTGTCTTTGTCCACACCGGGCGTTTTGCCGCTCAGGTCCTGGTTCCGGAAAAAATAATAAAGGCTTCCCTGCAGCTCGTTGGTACCGCTTTTGGTAATGGCATTAACGCCACCCCCGGTAAAATTACCCAGCGCCGCATCATAGGGAGATAATACCACCTGGAACTGGTCGATGGCATCCATGGAAATCGGCGCAATGCCGGTTTGCCCGCCATTGGTGCCGCTGGCCGACAGGCCGAAGACGTCGTTGTTCACGGCGCCGTCTATATAAAACGAATTATAACGGTTGTTTTGACCGGCGATGGAAACGCCGCCGTCGCCAGTGATCTTTGCCTGGGGAATATAGCGGAGATAGTCGGAGATATTACGGCCCACGGTGGGCATATTGGCGATTTTATCGCGACCCACCGATATTTCGGTGCCGCCCTTACCGGTTTCGCGAATGCGCGCGCGGCCGGCTACCACTATCTCGGTGAGCACCGCCGATTTATCGCTCATCTGTACATCCTGCTTCTCGGTTTCACCCAACTGCAGGTAAATCTCTTCCCTGACGGCGGGCTCGAAGCCAACAAAGCTGATCTCCAGCTTATAGGGGCCGCCGGTTCTGACGTTCGATAACTCGTAACCGCCGGTGGCATTGGTTACTGTTGTGTAAACCGTTCCCGTGGGAAGGTGGGTTGCTTTCACGGAGGCGCCCGATAACGGCGCTCCCTTGTCTGATTTTACAAAACCACTGAGGTTACTGGTCGTCACCTGCGAAAAAACAAGCACAGGTAGCAACAACAAAAACAAACTTTCAATTACGCGCTTGGTCATAGAATAGATGTGTGTGTTTCGGTATGTATTCGGTTGCAAAGAAAACGATTTATATGGCGCAAGCGTTAAGGCAATATTAACATTTAGAATGCTGCTTACGGCCCGTTTACCACGATTTATCCCAATTTGAACCATCCGGGTAGATAAATCGTTAATTTTGAACAAAATAAAGAGTTCCATGCTGGATCCCATTGAAGACGCTATCGAAGCGATCCGCCAGGGCAAAATGGTCATCGTGGTTGACGATGAAGACCGGGAGAATGAAGGAGATTTTATCATTGCCGCCCGTTTTGCCACCCCCGAGACCATCAATTTCATGAGCAAGGAAGGCCGCGGACTGATCTGCGCGCCGCTGGTAGAAGACCGGTGCGACGAGTTGCAGCTGGATATGATGGTGAATGCCAATACCGCCCTTCACGAAACCGCCTTTACGGTGTCGGTCGATCTGCTGGGCCATGGTTGTACGACCGGTATTTCCGCCGCCGACCGTGCCAAAACCGTCCAGGCCCTGATCGATCCGGCCACGCGCCCCGACGACCTGGGTCGTCCGGGCCATATCTTCCCGCTTCGCGCGAAAAAAGGCGGAGTGCTCAGAAGGGCCGGGCATACGGAGGCCACCTGCGACCTGGCGCGGCTCGCCGGATTGGAGCCTGCGGGTGTGCTGGTGGAGATACTGAATGAAGACGGCACCATGGCGCGGCTGCCGCAGTTGGAGATAATGGCGAAAAAGTTGGGTATGAAGCTGGTGTCGATCAAAGACCTGATCGAATACCGGCTGAAGCGCGACAGTCTGATCGAAGAAGTGGTACGGGTGGATATGCCTACGCTGTACGGTCATTTCAAGATGATCGCCTTCCGCGAAAAGCATACCCAGAACGAACATATTGCGTTGGTGAAAGGGGAGTGGGGAAAGGATGAGCCTGTATTGGTGCGCGTGCATTCATCGTGCTTTACCGGTGATATATTGGGCTCTCTCCGGTGCGATTGTGGTGAACAACTGCACCAGGCCCTCCAGATGGTGGAGGCCGAAGGTCGCGGTGTTGTACTTTACATGAACCAGGAAGGCCGCGGTATCGGCCTGATGAACAAGCTGCGCGCGTATAAGCTGCAGGAAGAGGGCATGGATACGGTGGAAGCCAACCTGCACCTGGGCTTCCCGATGGATAAAAGAGACTATGGCGTGGGCGCCCAGATACTGCGTTACCTGAATGTAACCAAGCTGCGATTGATCAGCAACAACCCGCGCAAGCGTGCCGGGCTGGTAGGGTATGGGCTGGAGATTGTGGAGTCGGTGCCCATCCAGGTTAAGCCGAATGCACACAACGAAAAATATTTGCAAACGAAGCGGGATAAGCTGGGGCACCTTTTGTAAACGTAAAAGGATGCTTGCTTTGTTTCCCG
>JAKPBL010000582.1 GCA_029778965.1 Bacteroidota bacterium | reverse complement strand
CATTTGAGGGCACGTGCATAAATACTTAAAAACTCTTCATTTCGACAGCCATTCCATCATAGCAAGGTACACGCCATTCGACCAGCCGAAACCATCTTGCGACGCATATTCGCCACCGCCGGCCGGTTTATTCAGGTCGGCCACATTGTACTTCTCCATCATTTTACCCGTTTCCCTGAATACTTTTTCATTCAGGCTGGTCCACCGCTCGGCGATTTCACGCGCCAGTCCCTTTTGTCCTGCGCGGCTCAGCCCGGTCACTGCCATCCATTCCAACGGCGCCCAGCCATTGGGCGCATCCCATTGCTCACCGGTGTTCTGATCGGTGGTCAACAATCCGCCGGGCTGCAGCAGCTTATCCCGTACCAGCACAGCGGCCTGGCTGCACTGAAAACTGAGAAAGCCCTGCGTATCGGGGAAAAAGCAAAACGGATACAGGCCTGCCAGGGTCACCGCGCCGGTTTGACTGTTCTTCCTGAAATTATAGTCAGTGTAATATTTCAGGGTACCGCTCCAGCAGTATTTGTCGATGGCTTTGCGGCGATCTTCGGCCAATTGTAAAAAATGCACCGAACCCGAGTCATCGCCCATCATGGCACGGCTCCTCGCAATAATGGTTTCGAGGTTATACAAAAGGCTGTTGAGATCAACGGGAATGATATCGGTGGTCTGAATGCTGGTGATGTTTTTTCTGTCTGCAAACCAGCGGCTGCTGAAATCGATGCCACTGGTGGCGCCGGCGCGCAGGTGCCTGTACATTTCCAAACGGTTGCGGCCCGAGCGCCGGGCGGTTTCAACATCTTCGCGGTAACTTTCGGGGCGCGGCGAGGGCGAGTCGTCCCAGTTCCGGTTCAGAATGGTGCCGTCTTTCAGCTTCACCACGTACCGGGCAGCCTCGCCGGGTTTCAGCACGTTGGCGCCGTCCATAAAATAAGCGTATTCTTTTTCCAGGGCAGGAAGGTATTCCGCATATACGCCATCGCCCTTAATGCCGGCCAGCAGATCTACCATCATCGCAAAAAAAGGCGGTTGGGAACGGCTGAGATAATACGACCGGTTACCATTGGGAATATGCCCATAGGTATTGATGAGATAGGCAAAATTCTTTACCATGTTTTCGATCATCGCCGTTTCGCCCGATACTTTCAGGCCCAGCATGGTAAAATAGGAATCCCAGTAATAGATCTCGCGAAAGCGCCCGCCGGGCACTATATACGGATGTGGCAGCGGCAGCAGCGACGAGCCCGCTACCGCCGTATCGGGTTCGCGGCGAAGCACTTTCCAGAGCTTGTTGATATGGGTGCGGATGTCTTCATCGGCAGGCGTAACATAACTTTCGGTGGGGCTTCCCGGTACATGGAAGTTCTCCTCCACAAATGCTTTCAGCGAAAAACGGATAGCAGGGTTTTTCTTAACGGCGAGATAATCTTTTACAATCGCTGCCGGCGTACGCCTGGGCGTACAGTCGACAAAAGTTTTCCCGTCGGGAAAGATTTTCGAAAGCTGCACATCGGTGAAAAGCTGTCCGTACAATTCATCGGGTGTAGCCGGGCGGTTGGTTTGCGCGCCGGCGGTTAAAGCACCGCATATCAGCACGCCTGTTATTATTCGCATATACATAAACGTTATTACTGTACCGTAAAGGTTTTTTTCTGCACACCCACACCGGTAATGGTCAGCTTTTTCCAGTGAGGCGGCAGCACTGATTTGATCTGAACAATCCCCTTGTCGGTGATCTCCAGTCCACCGAAGCCCATCAGCACGCTTTGCACAATACCTCCCGCCCCCGTGGCAAAATAGGGGTTGGTACCGCCCTTTGTTTCGGCGATGACCCGGAATGGCGGGTTCAGGTTGGGTACGTATGACTCATTGAACCAATGCCCCGCTTTTTCGCGGTTACCGAGGCGGGCATACAGCGTGGTGAACACGGCCTGCGTCATTGCGGGGGTGCCCGCATCGGGCACCCGCTGCGAATAATATTCCAGGTCGCGTAGTACGTCGGCGGGGCCGGTCACTTCTTTCAGCGGGTATGCCAGCAGGTTGACATCGGCCTGTTTGATGCCCTCACCCTGGTAGCTGGCATGTTCGCGGGTAACACCGTCGGCCATTTTCAGGATCGGGATATTGGCAGCCACCTGCATCCAGTCGGGGTCGGGTGCCAGGCCCAGCAATTTCGCGGCGGCCGTAGCGTATTGCAGGTTCGCTTTCGCAGCGGCATTGGTAAACGCGTTGTTATCGACGTTCTCTGCCCATTCATCGGCGGCCACCACGTTTTTGATATCGTATCGTCCCGGCCCGTTCCGCTCCACACGGCTGGCCCAGAAATCGGCGGTGGCGCTGAGAATAGGCCAGCCTTTTTCGCGCAGCCAGTCTTTGTCTTGCGTAACCCGGTAATAGTTCCAGGCGGCGATGGCCACGCAGGCAGAGATATGGTGCTCAAAGGGCCCGCTGAGCGCCCATACCGGTGTTTCCTCCACGCCTTTCTCTGCGCTCTCCCACGGGAACATGGCGCCTTTGAATCCTTTGGAAAAGGCGTTGCGGCGTGCGGCCTCCAGTCGTTGAAAACGGTATTCCACGATGCTCCTGGCAAGCTCGGGGTGCAGCACCAGCACCGCGGGATACATCCACAATTCGGTATCCCAGAAAACGTGGCCGTTGTATCCCAGTCCGCTCAGGCCCATCGGTGAGGGCGACAATGCGGTATTCTCACGAACGAATGAATAGAGATGATACAGCATGCTATGCACAT
>JAKPBL010000564.1 GCA_029778965.1 Bacteroidota bacterium | reverse complement strand
TAGTAAGGATTATAAAAAGAGCTGTAATAGGGATTGTAAAAACTGTTCCAGTACCACATGCTGCTATACGGGCTGTAGAAACCGCTGTTCCAGGTAAGCATGCTGTTGAAGCGCCAGTTGTTCAGCAGGTAAGGGCTCATCATGCCCAAACCGCCATTGTAATACATGTCGTCGTACATGTAACCCCGGCGACCGCTCGCGATCATCATACGCAGGTACTGGTCGTCGCGGTAGGAATCGTCGTCATACCCATTGGCTACCGAACGATTGCCGCGCCGTCCATTGGTTTCCAGGTATTCTCCCTGGCTGCCGCTTCCGTCGTCGCTGTTCCGCGCCATGGGCGAAACCGCTTTGCCGGGCGAATAATATACATCGTCAGGCGTTTGCCCCGACTGGTAGACCGACGCACAACTGCCCAGGGCCATCATCGCCACACCTGCCAGCAGACCTGAAATTTTGACGTTCATAGCTCAGCTATTAATGGTTGAAAAAATTACTTTTGCTTTTCTTTAATAAATATACAAATATAAGACAGGGTTTCAAATAGGAATGTTGCAAGCCAAATGTTAAAAACCAATAAGTTAGCATGAGTAAGGAAATCACCAGCCGGGAAGAGGACTATGCCCAGTGGTACAACGACCTGGTCGTTAAAGGCGGACTGGCCGAAAATTCGGCCGTTCGGGGATGTATGGTTATTAAACCGTATGGGTTCGGCCTTTGGGAGAACATGCGCGACCAGCTCGACCGCATGTTCAAGGAAACCGGTCACGTAAACGCATATTTTCCGCTGTTCATACCCAAAAGCTTTCTGTCGAAAGAAGCCGCCCACGTGGAAGGCTTCGCCAAAGAATGCGCCGTGGTGACCCATTACCGCCTCAAAAACGACCCCGAAGGCAAGGGGGTTGTGGTGGACCCCGACTCCAAACTGGAAGAGGAACTGATCATTCGCCCTACTTCCGAAACCATCATCTGGAGCACCTATAAAGACTGGATCCAGAGCTACCGCGACCTGCCCCTGCTGATCAACCAGTGGGCCAATGTGGTGCGCTGGGAGATGAGAACCCGCCTCTTTTTGCGCACGGCCGAATTTCTCTGGCAGGAAGGCCATACCGCCCACGCCACGCGCGACGAAGCCGTTGACGAAGCCCGGAAAATGCTTGATGTATATGCAGATTTTGTGGAAAACTATATGGCCCTGCCCGTTATCAAAGGGGTGAAAACGCCTTCGGAACGGTTCGCGGGTGCAGAAGACACCTATTGCATTGAAGCCCTGATGCAGGATGGCAAGGCCCTGCAGGCCGGTACCTCGCATTTCCTGGGGCAAAATTTCGCGAAAGCCTTCGACGTGAAATTCCTCACCCGTGAAAACAAGCAGGAATACGTGTGGGCCACCAGTTGGGGCGTAAGCACCCGCCTGATCGGCGCCCTCGTGATGGCGCACAGCGACGACCAGGGGCTGGTATTGCCGCCCCGCATTGCACCGTTGCAGGTAGTGATCGTGCCCATTTATAAAGGCGACGAGCAGCGCGGCTTCATCGAAAACACCGTGCAGCCCATTATAAAAGCGCTGAAAGAGCAGGGAATCACCGTGAAGTTCG
>JAKPBL010000533.1 GCA_029778965.1 Bacteroidota bacterium | reverse complement strand
TTTTATAGCGGTCGTTCAGGTATTGCTGGATCTCTTCGAAGGTGAGGCGGTGAAAGAGCTCCCAGCCGGTATCGCCCAGCCAGAAAAAAGGTCGGTCTTTCGTGGTTTTGAGGAAATGCGCGTCATCGCTCACCCGCAGCCGGCCATGCGTCCAGCCACTTTGCGCACCGGCACTCAACGACAGGAACAGCAGGAAGAGGTAAACCGGGTATCTGAAAATTTTCATAATCAATTCGTTACAAAGGCCAGGCCAACTACACCATAACGATTTTGAAGGATAATTATTTTATTCCTGCCCGGCTGCCGTAAATTAGTTGAAAATCAAGCAGATGAAATTTAATTTTTGGATGCTGGGCTTCGTGCTGGCAATCGCCGGCGGATGCGGCGACCATACAAACGAAAAGACGGCTGCGCCGGTTGCCACGAGCGCCGAAACACCCGTGTCTGACAAAAACTGTTATGCCTATTTTTCCGCAACCGACACCATCACCCTCATCCTGAAAGGCCCCGATACTGCCCTTCATGGCAGCCTGGTGTATATGCTCAACGGGAAAGACCGGAATATCGGCACACTGGTGGGGAAGATGAGCGGCGATACCCTGCTGGCCGACTATACCTACCAGTCGGAAGGGCAAAGCAGCATGCGCGAAGTTGCTTTCCTGCGTAAGGAGGGTCAACTGCTGCAGGGCTTCGGGCCGGTGCAGGTAAAAGACAATCACCAGTATTTCAGCGACCGTGGCAAGCTGCAATTCAGCAACAATATGGCGCTCACCAACCAGCATTGTCATTGAACCGGTATCGCCAAACCTCAAGCAACCGGGTGACAGCACCAACATTGCTTATGAATTTATACCCCCGCCATGAAGGCCGCCGCGCGTAACTTACTGTCATCCTTAACCGAAGCCTTTGCGTTCAGCAGCGACCCCGAAAAGGCCGCACCGATGGCAAAGTACATGAAGAACAAATTCGTTTATCTCGGGCTGCCACAGCCTGTTCGCAAGGCGCTGTCGAAAGATTTTTTAAAAGCCGCCCGCCAACTCGAAGCTTCCGAGATACTGTCAATGGCCGACCATCTCTGGAAGAAAAAAGAAAGGGAATACCAGTATGTGGCCATCGAATTATTACTGGCGGCACGCAAGCAATGGGATGAAACCTTTGGTCAGCGGTTCCTGGAAATGGTGACCGAAAAGTCGTGGTGGGATTCAGTTGATTTTATTGCGGTCAGGCTGATCGGCGCTTATTATGCCGGCGGCGCTGTACCCGCAGTTATGTACGAGTGGCTGCAAAGCGAAAATAGCTGGCAGAACAGAACGGCGCTGATCTTTCAACTGCTGTACAAAGAAAAAACCGATCTCCGTTTTCTGCAAAAAGCCATTCACCAACTGAAACACAAAAACGAGTTCTTTATACAGAAGGCGATTGGCTGGGCGTTGCGGCAACAGCATCGCGTCAACCCGGTATGGGTGGAGGCTGTGGTGGAAAGAGAGGGGCTGAAAGGCCTGGCAAAGCGGGAGGCTTTGAAACATGCGTGAGAATGTATATTTTGGCATTCAAACCCGTACCGTGTTCAGCAAATCGTGCCTTCTCCTGTCAATACTGGTTTCTAGTGTACTGCTCTCTTTTGCAGGGAAACCGGCATTTGGCCCCGCTCCGGCCTGGCTGATTCCTTTCCAGCCCGACCAGGCGAAAGCGGTGGATAGTAAAGAAATATCCGACGGCTTTTTTTACCAGTTAATTGAACTCCAAAAGCATGTACCGCTAAAAGCAGACTACCGGCATTATACCTGGAAAATGGTGAATGAAACGGGCGTACAGAACAATTCCGAAATTGCTGTTGAATATGACCCTGCCTACGAAACCGTCATCTTTCATTTTGTTCATATCATTCGGAACGGCAGTATTGTCGGGAAAACCACGGCTGCCGATATACGGGTAAAGGAAGTCAACAACGAGGAGGAATATTTCCTGTACAGCGACCTGAAAAAGGCCTTGATCATTCTCGAAAACACACAGGTGGGGGATATTATCGACTGCGCCTATACGGTAGTAGGCAGAAATCCTGTTTTTGGAGACAATTTCACTTGCAAGCAATTTTTTTGCCGGTCAACCCCTGTGCAGCATTTTTTCTTCGGGGTTTTATATGATCCGGCAAAACCGCTCTACCTGCATGAAACCAATACGCCCCCCTCTCCGGTAAAAGCAAACTGGAAACAATGGCAAAGCTTCCAGTGGACTGATCCCGTTTTGGTTCCCTGGAAGGAAACCAGGAATGCGCCCGGCTGGTTCGACCAGAATCCATCTGTAAGCCTTACCAGCTTCTCCGACTGGGAAGAAGTGCGCCAATGGGCCAAGCAGGCTTTTCGCAACTACAACTATCCGTTACAAAAACAAATAAAGGATCTTTGCAAACAGTGGATAAAAACGGCAAACGGAGATACCGGTCAATACATTATCCGGGCGATACGCTTTGTGCAAGACAATATCAGGTACCTCGGTATGGAAGATGGTGTGCATACGCACCAACCCCATGATCCGAACATTATTTTCAAACAAGGATATGGCGACTGTAAAGACAAGGCGCTGTTGTTAGCAAGGCTGCTGCAAGAAGCCGGTGTGGAAGCATATGCAGCCCTTGTCAACACGCAACTGGGTTCGGCCGTAGCGGAGACGGCTCCTTCTTATACTGTATTCAACCATAGCATTGTCGCCATCAAAAACGGAGGACGGCTTGTTTTCGTTGATCCGACGATGAATAACCAGCGGAGCAAGCTCAACAATTTCTACATCCCTGCTTACGGGAAAGCCTTATTGATCGATTCGGTGCACAAGGGATTTACTGCTATAGGAGCTCCCGAATATGCCACCGTAGAAATCACCCAGAACCTGAAAATCAGGTACCCGGGCGACGGCATCAGTACACTTAACATTTGCTCCGTATTCAGAAACGGGCGCGCCGATATTATCCGGGATTATTTCGCATCAAACAGTATATCAGATATTCAGACCAGCTATACAGATTATTATCAAAGCATCTATGATAGCATTCGCATGCAGAGTGATATCAAAATGGAAGACGACACCATCAGCAACGTGATTACGGTATGGGAGGCTTACGATATTCCTTATATCTGGCAACCGCAGAAAGACGGGAAAAAATCAATTGATCTTTTTGCTAAAGAAGTATTCGAACGATTGATCGACCCCGCCGATCAGGCCGCCGGAACACCGATCCGTCTTTATTATCCGACAGATATTCATCTCAAAATGAATGTCGATTTGCCGGAAGCCTGGAACTTTAACTATAAAGAAGAAAAAATCGATAACAATTACCTGCAGTACAGTTTTAAACCAGTGGTTGCAGGCAACCTGATCCGCCTCAATTATTCACTTCGTATAAACAAAGACCATGTAGCTGCCGAATACCTGAGCAGTTATAAAGCCGATTACGAAAAAATGGACGGCACGCTGGCCTTCAACCTTTCTAAACCAGGAATTAACAGTGGTTATACAATAGGAACGGCAAATAAACTGCACATACCCTCGCTCGTTTTAATACTGATGACAATTTCAGGCGCCGCTCTTTTTCTGGCAAAGCACAACAAAGCCACACCGAAGTTTCGTTATGAAACAGGCAATTCTCATGGTTTTACCGGGTGGACAGTCTTTCTGGGTATTGTTTTGCTGGGTACCGTAGCAAGGCAATCTATCACCGTTTTCAGCAACGAAGGGTGGAAACAGGGATTTATGCAGGGGCTATTGAACGATGGCCGGCTTGGCTTTTACTACGCAGTCTTTTTTGAGATGGCCGTCGAGGCTGTCCTTCTCGCCATGTCGGTGGCGCAGTTGATCTGGTTCTATCGAAAACGTGATATTTTCCCGCGTTTCTTCCTCTTTTTTCTCGGTTTCCAACTGGCTGTCTTTTTCGTATCACTTGGCCTGACTTCCTTGTTCGATCTCGGAAAATATATTGACAACTACGACCGGCAGCAGGTCACCGACATTTTTCGCATTGTTATCTGGAGTGTTGCCTGCGGCAGCTATGTTATCAGATCAGTGAATGTCAAGGAAACCTTTGTAAGGCCCTATACCACTTCCCCTTCGAGGTCATAGTCGAAGGCTTTGGTAATGCGTACATTCACAAAAGACCCGATCGTGAGTTTTTTATTTGTATTGATCACTACTTCATTGTCCACTTCCACGCTGTCGAATTCGGTGCGGCCCAAATAACGGCCGGCTTCTTTTTTATCGACGATTACCTTGAACACCCTACCCACTTTCTCCTGGTTTTTCTCGAGACTGATCTCCTGCTGCACTTCCATGATCTCCTGCGCGCGGGCTTCTTTTTCGGCGGCGGGGATATCATCCGCCAGGTCGTAGGCGCTGGTATTCTCTTCGTGCGAATAAGTGAATATACCCACCCGGTCAAAGCGCATCCGTCGTAAAAAGTCTTTCAACTCTTCCACATCTTCGCGGGTTTCGCCGGGGAATCCGGTGATCAGCGTGGTA
>JAKPBL010000113.1 GCA_029778965.1 Bacteroidota bacterium | reverse complement strand
TCCGCAATCTCGTCGTAAAAAAAAACAACGATGGGTATGACACCGACAATGTATTCGGCGGCGGAGAATCAGTCGCAGAAACCGACAGCGTAGAAGCCACGTCCGTATTCGGCGGCATCCGCAAGTCGGTGGTCAGCAAAACCTTTCGCAAGGGCGAGGTGTCGGCTGTTTTCGGCAGCGCCGAGGTGAATATGATGCAGGCCGACTTCGATAAAAACGCCCGGCTGGAGCTGAATGCCGTTTTCGGCAGCATCAAGCTGATCGTACCGGCTCACTGGCAGCTCAAGATCGACAATAACGCCGTATTGGGCAGTGTGGAAGACCGCCGGCCGCAACACGGCATTTATGCAGACAAGGTGCTGGTAGTAGAAGCAAACGCCGTTTTCGGCGGCATTGAAATTGAAAGCTACTGATCATGAACTGGTACATCAGCAAAATCGTTTACGAGATCATCTGCGGGGATGGCTTGCACACCGCGCAGTTCGATGAGCAACTGCGGCTGGTGCGGGCCGGCAGCACGCTGGAGGCCTACCGCTTATCGATGGAGATCGGCGCCGCCGAGGCGACCTGCTTTGCCAATGAGCGGCAGCAACTGGTACAATGGAAATTCATTGCCGTGCCGGAGGTGCTTGAGCTCGACCCGGCCAGCCATGGCGCTGAAATACTCAGCCGCATTCGCGAGGTCGACAATGCCGCCACTTACCGCGAGGTTGTTTACAGCCGCGCAAACAGCCTTCATACCAACCAGCAGCCATGCCAACCGTACCAATTTCTAACCTGACGCTGAAGATCCTGACAGGTGTCTTCATCTACCTGGTCTTCCAACTGAATTTCTTTTCAGTATGGCAGGCAGGATTCGGTTGGAAAGTGGCATTAACCGATGCGGGCATCAACCTGCTGCTGCAGCTACTAACGGCCAGGGTTATACGTAATATCTTCCGGTTCTACCAACCGAAGGTCAGCCAGTTCTGGGCCGTGATCGGCGCCTGCGCCATATTCGCCATACTCCTGGTGATCGGCGCTAAGTTCCTGCTGGTGCTCGCTGTTCCGGGCAATGCCGGCTATGCCGGATTTGTGGACAGAAGCACGGGCATCCGGATCGGCTTCTCCATCTTGCTGTTCTGCTGCCTGGTGATTCTCAACCTGATCTGGAACATGCTGCGCCGCGAAAGAGAAAACAACGACCGCCGGCACGAAACGGAAAGGCTATCTCGCGAGGCCGAACTATTCAAGCTTCGCCAGCAGCTTCAACCTCATTTCCTGTTCAACAGCCTCAATTCCATCAGCTCGATGGTGGTGAGCGAGCCGAAGGAAGCGCGGAAAATGATCGAGCAGCTTTCCACTTTTCTCCGTACCACCATCAACCGGAAAGACGGCGAAATGGTGACGCTTTCTGAAGAGCTGGAGCAGGTGGAACGTTATCTCACCATCGAGAAACTGCGCTTTGGTCACCGCCTGCAGACGCTCATCGTTGCCGCCGATGACTGCAGGGAAAACCGGTTGCCCCCGCTGCTCCTGCAGCCGGTGGTGGAAAACGCCATCAAATTCGGGCTCTATGATACCCTGGGCGAAGTACTGATCAGCATCAGGGCTACCTGTATCGATAACGAGTTGCTGATCACCGTCAACAATCCGTTCGACCCCGATACCAGCAGCCGTAAAAAAGGAACCGGGTTCGGGTTGTCGGGCCTGCAACGCAGGCTGTACCTGCTTTTCGGACGGCAGGATCTGCTTGACACCGAAACCAGCAACAACCAATTCATAACCAGCATTCGAATTCCCCAAGCATATGTACAAGGCAATACTGATCGATGACGAGCCCCTGGCAAGCAACATGGTGAAAGAATACCTCGACGAATACAAGGAGATAGAGGTAGTGGCTGTATGCCGCGACGGTTTCGACGGCGTTAAAGCCATCCAGCAATACAAACCCGACCTTCTCTTTCTCGACATACAAATGCCGAAGATCAATGGCTTTGAAATGCTGGAGCTGATCGAACAGCCACCGGCAGTTATCTTCACCACGGCTTTCGATGAACATGCGATAAAAGCTTTCGAGCTCCATGCAACAGACTATTTGCTGAAGCCTTTCTCGCAGGAAAGATTTGACAAAGCGATGCACCGGTTCCTGTCGCAGGTGCGGCCGGGCGCTGAACAATCGGCCGACGGCCAGGCAAAAAACGCCGGGCAAACGCAGGCTCTCCTGGAAACAGCAGCCCTGTCGCCCGAGCAGGCCGACCGCATTGTTATTCGCGACAACAGCAATATCCGCATCATACAGGTGCCCGACATCATTTATATCGAAGCGGCCGACGATTATACCCGCATCGTTACGGCCAGTGGCGTGTGGCTCAAAAACAAAACCATGGCTTCTTTTGAAAAGCAGTTGCCGCCGCAGACTTTCGTACGCATCCATCGCTCTACGATCGTGAACGTAACGCATATCACCCAGTTGCACCCGCACGACAAGGAGAATTATACCGCCCTGCTCAAAAACGGCGTGAAACTCACGGTGTCGAAAACCGGTTATGCAAAACTCCGGGAAGTGTTGGGTATGCGCTGACTAGGCTTCCGTTCCCAACCAGAGTGCGCCGCCGATGCTGTCGCGGCTGGCGCCTGTGACGGTACTCATTACATTGTATTCTTCGCGCCAGCGCAGCACGCCGATAAGCGCCATCACGACCGCTTCTTTGTATTCGACCAACTTCTTTTCGGGCACCACCAGCGTAACGCCGATGTTTGCCAGCTCTTCGGCAATGCGCCGCACCAGGAAACTGTTCAGCGCACCACCGCCGGTAGCCAGCAGGCGCTGCCCCGCAATGGGAATATTTTCTTTTTCCGACAGCGTGGCTACCTCTTTCCGGATCTGTAAGGCGATGTGATCTACAAAAGTCCGAAGCGCATCGGGTATGGAGAGTCCTGCCGCTTTTACGAGCGGGAACACCACGTCGGTGCCAAAGTCGTTACTGAGAGACTTCGGAAAGGGAAGGCCATAATAATCGAGCGCTTCCAGTTGCCGCAGCAGCGGGGCCGATGTATGACCGTCCGCCGCCAGCGCGCCATCGAAATCCATGCTTACCTTCAGGGGCTGCACCAGCATATTAAGCACCCGGTTGGCCGGGCACACATCGTACGCATAGTAATGACCGTTATGCCTGAACGAAAGGTTGGCAATGCCGCCCAGGTTCAATAAGAACGCGTATTCGCCCAGCAGCAGCTTTTCACCAATGGGCACGATGGGCGCACCCTGCCCGCCGAAGGCAATATCCATGGCCCGGAGATCGCTGATCACAGGCAGGCCGGTTTCCGCCGCGATAGCGGCGCCATCGCCCAACTGCCCGGTCATTTGCCGCAACGGCAGGTGAAAACTGGTATGCCCGTGCGAAGCGATCATATCCACCTTGTGCCAGAGACCGTATTCTTCTATGAACTGGTTCACGGCCCGGCCGATAAAATGGCCGTAATCGGCATGCAGCAGCAGGTAGTCCATCGCATTCAGGCGAATGGCATTTTTGAGGCGGTCGTGCCATTCGTCGCTGTAGGGCACGGTGGTTGCATGCAGAATATCGACCGACCATTTACCGCCGGTTTCCTGCAAATGAACGTAGGCAATGTCCAGTCCGTCGAGCGAGCTGCCGCTCATCAATCCGATCGCTTTATATACCATGAAAAAATGTTTTGCGGGGCGCCTGCAAATTACAATCTTTGAACCCAGCGCAAAAAGGAAATCTCATGGTGGTTAATCTCAGTTCTCAATATTCGTTGCTGTGCGACTGGGTCGATGAGCTTCGCGACATCGGGGTACAGCAAGACCGGATGCGTTTCAGGCGCAACCTCGAACGGATCGGCGAAGTGGCTGCACTCGAGATCAGCAAGGGCTTTCCCTATATTGAGAAAGAAACGCAAACCCCCATGGGTTATGCCACCGGCCGGGTATTGGAGCAGCAACCGGTGCTGGCCACCATTTTACGGGCGGGGCTGCCGCTGCACCAGGGATTGCTGAACTATTTCGACAAAGCCGACAATGCATTTATTTCAGCCTATCGCAAACATCTGCCCGACGGGTCGTTCGAGATCAGCCTGGAGTATGTTTCCTGTCCCGACCTGGACGACCGCATCGTGATCATTTCCGACCCTATGCTGGCTACGGGATCGTCGCTGGTAAAGACCGTCCGCTACCTGCGCGACGAAGGCAATCCCCGCGAAATCCATATTGTGACCGCCATCGCCTGCACAGTTGGCATAGAATATGTGCATCGGAATGAGCCCAACATCAAAATCTGGTGCGGGGCCATCGACGATGAGCTGACCGCCAAAGGCTATATCGTACCGGGGCTGGGCGATGCGG